>CAYMQL010000128.1:0-3316 GCA_964392255.1 uncultured Planctomycetaceae bacterium
CTGCATGATCGATTGGCAAAGGCACTCGGTCATCATCGCAACATATTGCAACAAAACGACTAATGGCGTTCGACGCAAAGCCGCGGCCATTGCTCGCGCCTTTTGTGTCGGGTGCCAACCGGTTGGATTGCTACCGCCGCGACCGCCCGTTGCCGCGGCCGGCAGTCGTCGCGCCCGGCGGGGCGGTCAGCAGCCGCAGATTGCCCGGGCCGAGCAATTGATCCACCCGGGCCCGCATCTCGCCGCTGATGGCCACCCGCACGCTGCCGCATTTGCAGGCCACGCGGCTGCCGTCGGCCAGACTGAGCATCAGTTGCAACTCGCACGGGCCCGGATAGCAGCGGAGGATTTCGTGCAGTTGTTCGAGCTTATGAGGGCCGTGCCCCGCTTCGGCGAAATGGATCATCACGCCGCGCGTACATCGCGCGGGCAGGTCTTCGAGCGAAATGATTTCGTTGACGATCAGGTTGGCCTCTTCGCTGCCGGGCCGCTTGTCGACCGCGCCGCGAATGACCACGATGGCGTCGGGCTGCACTTTGGCTTCGTCGCGGGCGAACTGGTCGGGCCAGACGATGCAGCGGATCATGCCCTGGGTGTCTTCCAGGTCGAACATCGCATAGCGGCTGGGGCTGCCCGGCTTGGGGTTCTTCGTGTGCGAAAACTTGATCGCCGAGAGCATTCCGCCGAGCATCACCTCGGTGCGGTGCTTTTGCTCGGCCGCCTCGACGGTGGTGTGCGAGCAGTAGGCGGCCAAGGTTTTTTCGTGTTCGGCCAGCGGATGGCTGGTCAGGTAAAAACCGAGCACCTCTTTTTCTCGGGCCAGCCGCTCGCGTTCGTCCCATGGGGGCACGTCGGGCAGATCGGTCGCGCCGGCGTCGGGCTGCTCGTCGTCGTCGCCGCCGAAAAGATTCTTCTGCCCGCTGCGGCGGTCGCTGGCCGCGGCAGAACCGGCTTGCAGAGCCCGATCGAGCGCCGCAAACAATTGCGCCCGCTTCGCGCCGAGCGAATCGAAGGCCCCGGCCTTGATGAGCGATTCGACGGCCGTTCGGTTGACGGTGCCCGAATCGAGCCGTTCGCAGAAATCGAACAAGCTGCGATACGGCCCGCGCGCCGCGCGATCGGCGGCGACGGCGGCGGCCGCGGCCCCGCCGCAGCCTTTGATGGCGGTCAGTCCGTAGCAAATCTGGCCGTCGGCCACGGTAAAATCGGCGTCCGAGCGGTTCACATCCGGCGGCAGCACCGTGATTTCCATCCGCTGGCAGTCTTCGAGATGCTCGACCAGCGCGTCTTTTCGCTTGAAGTTTCGGCCGGGGATGTCGCCCGACAAAAGCGCCGCCATGAACTCGACTTTGTAGTGCGCCTTGAGGTACGCCGTCATGTAGGCGATCAGGGCGTAAGCGGTCGAATGCGAATTATGCACGATCAGCCCATCGGCCACGAAATTGTGGTCGGTCTCGACCGTCAGGTCGTATGTGTCCTGGACGCCCTTGGGCTCGACGGCGACGACGGACTCCCAAAACAGGTCGGAGCCGGCTGCGCGGCTCAACCGCCGCGAGCCGAAGAAGTCGGCCAGCTTCTGGATCGTCGTGCGGCGGAATCCCCGCTTGTTTTTCGATCCGCGGCCGACGATTTCCTTGACGCAAACGCCCGACTGCTCTTGCAACTGCCGCCAGGTGAGTTTGGCTTGCCGGCGTTCGGCGTCGATCCAGCGTCGAATCTCTGGTGGGATGGTGTCTTTGCTGGTCGAGTCCGATGCGACGCCGTCGAGGTACTCGCGGAGCGCCTGCATCTGTTTCTCGCGACCGATCGCATGCGGCCCAATCCGTTCCAGAAACGCCCGAACGGAATCGGCGCTCACCAGATGCACGGTGTAGCCGGGCCGCCTGGACAAATCGCCTTTGTAACGATACTTGAACGCAACGCGGCGGAGTCGGGCGACGATCCCCAGCCGCAGCAGCAGCGTCTGCACGTCGGCGGCCAGTTGCGACGAGCTGGTGGCGTAAAACGGCATTTGGCCGGGTCCGCCGAAGAATCCGTCTCCGGCCCACAGACGGCCGAGGAACAGTTCGACGTCTCGATCGCGCATTTCGAACGCGGCGGCCGGCACGGCCTTCATCGCGGCCCGCCTGCCCAAAATGCCCAGCGACTTCGCCCACCGGTACATGCCCGACCGGACCTTGCATCGCGTCGCCACGGCTGCGCCGCCGCCGGCGTTCCACGGCCGCTGTCCCTTGGCGAAGCGGGCGTCGTCGCCCGTGCTGACGCAGACTTCCATGTGGCGGCCGCTGCGTCGATCGATGCGGGCGACCGTATTCGGAAACTTCTCGGCCGCCGCAACGAAGTCGTCGATCATCGCGGGATCGTTGTTGTAAAAATAGAGGCACGTCGGATGGCACGTGTTTCCTTCGGCCAGCAGATGGGCCAGGGCGATCACCTCGTGCCGCCGCCGGCGACGACCGCCGGCGATGCGCAACCGACGCGGCGACGCGATTCGGTCGCCCGGCCGAAGCTCTTCGAGCAGCTTCCAGCCGTCGAGCGTGCGGAACGGATGGTTTGCCGTGGCGGTGATCCGCTTTCCTAGCGAAGTGGTCAGCTCGAAGACGCGTTTCCGTCCGTTCCAAACCACGTCGGTCACGCGCCGCGGCCGCAATTTGCCATGCTCGGTCATTGCATGGACCCGGAAAGGCCGGCGATTGTGGAAAAGGTCTTCGACCGTGGTCCTTCGGCCCGTGTCGGCGTCGAGAACGACCGTTTCGCCGACGACGCACTTGTTGAACCCATAGCCCGCGAACTTTTCGATCAGCCCGAACAGGTCGGCGGCCTCTTTTTTCGACATGCCCTGCTCGTGCGCCCCGGCGACGAACTCCTCGCGGTACTTGGCGATCATGTCGAGCTTCTTTTTGCTGATCGCCTTGATGCAGCTATAGGCGTTGGCCAGTTGGATGCCGCCCAAGCGGTTGAGAATCCGCATGACCTGCTCTTGATAGACCATCACGCCGTGCGTCTCTTCCAAAATCTCCTTCATCACCGGGTGTTTGTACTCGGCCTGCTGGCGGCCGTGCTTCACCTGGATATAGTCGTCGACCATGCCGCCCTCGAGCGGACCCGGCCGATACAGGGCGTTCGTGGCGATGACGTCGCGAAAATGGTCGGGCTTCATCCGCTGCAACAGGTCGCGAATGCCGCCGCTTTCCAACTGGAACACGCCCTTCGTCTCGCCCCGGCACAACAGCGCGAACGTCTCGGCGTCGTCCAGCGGAAACCGATACGGATCGACCCGCCGGCCGGTCGTCTGTTCGATCAGATCGACGGCCTT
>CAYMQL010000128.1:3326-6846 GCA_964392255.1 uncultured Planctomycetaceae bacterium
GACGGCCTTCGAGAGGATCGTGAGATTGCGCAGGCCCAGAAAGTCCATCTTCAGCAGGCCGGCCCGCTCGACGTCGCCCATCGCCCATTGCGTGATGACCTCCTTCTTCTCCTGTACGTGTTGCAAGGGCACGTAGTCGGTCAGCGGGCGGTCGGCGATCACGACAGCCGCGGCGTGCGTGCCGACGTTTCGGGCCAGCCCCTCGATGCCCCGAGCCAAGTCGATCAGCTTGCGCACCTCGGGGTCGCCGTCGTAGGCCTTGCGAAGGTCGTCGCTCTTTTCGACGGCCTTTTTCAGGGTGATGCCCAGTTCCTCGGGCACCATCGCCACCACCGCGTCGACCCGCGCAATGGGCAATCCCAACGCGCGGCCCACGTCGCGAATCGCCGCCCGAGCCGCCAGCGTCCCAAACGTGCCGATCTGCGCCACGTTCTCCACGCCGTAGCGGTCCTTGACGTACTGGATCACCTCGCCGCGGCGCTGCTGGCAGAAGTCGATGTCGATATCGGGCGCCTCGCGGCGGCTTTCGTCCAGAAAACGCTCGAACAGCAGGTCGTACTCCAACGGACAGACGTGGCTCAGGTGCAGCCCGTACGAAACCAGCGAGCCGACGCCCGACCCGCGGGCCGTCGCCGGAATGCCCTGTTGCCGGGCGAACCGCACAAAGTCCCAGACGATCAAAAAATAGTTCGAGAAACCCAGCTTGTTGATCACTCCCAACTCGCGATCGAGCCGGGCCATCACCTCGGCCGAAAGTTCTCCATTTTGGCAGCGGTCGGGCCGATGGGCGTAGCGCTCTTTCAACCCCGACAGACACAACTCGCGCAAAAACTGCTCCGACGTTTTGCCCTCGGGCACGTCGTAGACCGGAAAATGCCGCTTGCCCAGTTCCAACTCGATGTCGATCCGGTCGGCGATCTCCTGTGTGCGGCGCAGGGCGTCGTCGAGGCCCGGAAAAGCGGCGTACATCTCCTCCGGGCTGCGCAGGAAGAACTCGTTGGTCTCCATCCGCATCCGGTTCGTGTCGGTGCGGAACTTACCCGTGTTGACGCACAGCAGGATGTCCTGGGCCTCGGAGTCCTCGCGATGGATGTAGTGGACGTCGCTGGTGGCCACCACGGGAATGCCCAGCCGCCGGGCGACGTCGAGCGCCCCTTGCATCGCATGACGCTGCACGTCGAGGCCGTTGTTCTGGACCTCGATAAAATAGTCGTCGCCGAAGAGTTTTTGATACCACGCGGCAATTTCCAGGGCCTTTGCGAAGTTCGCCTCGCCGCCGGCCAACAGCGTGCGGTTTAGTTCGCTCGAGACGCAGCCGCTCAGGCAGATCAGCCCCTCGCGATGCGCGGCCAACAGTTCCTTGTCGATCCGCGGCTTGAAATAAAAACCTTCCAAGAACGCGGCCGACGAGAGTTTGACCAGATTGCGGAATCCGGTGCGATTCGCGGCCAGCAGCGTCAGATGATGGCTGGCCTCTTTCGTGCCGCCCAGTTCTTTCTGAAAGCGGCTGCCGGGCGCGATGTAGGCCTCGAGGCCGAGGACCGGATTGATGCCCAGCTCTTTGGCCGTTTGATAGAACTTCACCGCCCCGTGCAGATTGCCGTGATCCGTGAGGGCCAGGGCCGTCATCCGCAAGGCCTTCGCCCGTTCGAGCAGCCCGCGAACCGTGCCCGCCCCGTCTAAAAGGCTGTAGTGGCTATGGCAGTGCAGATGGGCAAACGGCAGCGTATTCATGGCAACGTCCTCCATGCGTCGGGTGCATTCTATCGCAGCCGGACGATCGGCGACAGAACCCCCTCAACAGATGGACGCCCGTCAGCGAACCCAGGGCTGCATTTCCGGCTATAATTCGTTGACATATTGGTGGGGTGGTGATATTCTGTCGTGCGTTTGGTTCGCACGTTCGCTAAGGCTGCTGGCCGCGGGTCCTGCTGGCACTGCTGGCTTTTCACCTGCTTAAACTGACTATTAGGAGGGTACACATCATGTTGAACAAGAATTTTATCAGAGTACCTCTGCGGATTTTTTCGTTGTTTTCGGCTCTCACTACAGCAGGGATCGTCGATTTGCGCGCGGAGGAAATATACTATCATTCGAACACCTATAACGCGTCGGTGACAAGCTTTCCCGGCATGAGTTTTCCTGTGGCAGTCGAGTTCGATTTGCCCGTTCCGTCACAGACCTACGAGATAGAAAGTCTTGGCGTTCTCTCTGCAGGCGACGAAAACCCCTTTCCAACGAACACCGAAATCGCCATCCGTGTTTGGGATTCAAGCGGGGTTCCCATCTTTACGTCAAGCACATTTGATCTGAGCGGTCAGGATGGTTCCCTGTCGATGCGTTGGTTTGACATCAGCGACAACCACATTCAGGTGTCCAACAGCTTCTATATGGGTTATCAAGACCTGACAGGATCAATGCACTTTGGTTACAAGGTTGACGTTCCCTCCGGGAACAATTACGGTCGTTCGTACAGATACTCAGTCAGCAATGGAACGTGGACTCCTCTGTCAGAAGACCTATGGTTTAATGCTACGGTTTCCGCAGTAATTACGGATGCGACTTGGACCGGCGTATCAAGCAGTGAGTGGAGTGACCCAAATAACTGGAATCCGATCGGCGGGGGGCCCCAGGCAATCTTCGACGACTCGGCCGCCGGCACGACAAGCGTCAGCATCACGCCCGCCGACGTCTCGCCGACCAGCGTCACCTTCAACAACGACACGAAGCCCTACACCGTCAGCGGCCCCCATGGCATCGTCGGCGCGGCGACCCTGCTGAAACAGGGCGAGGCCAAAGTGACCATTAGCACGCCCAACAGCTACACGGGCCGCACAACCCAGGAAGGCGGCGTTCTGCAACTGAACGGCAGCGGCGCCTGGAATCCCGTGTTCAATCTCGGCGGCGCAGATATCAAGTCCGGCAGGATGGTTTTCGACTACAACGGCGGAACCACCCCGGCCGCAACGATCCTGGCGTTGCTGACCGTGAGCTATCACCACTATGACGTCAGCATCCTTATATTCCCTCCGGACAGCGGGACGCATTTTGACATCGGCCAGTTCCAAAGCTCGACGGCCGACGACGATTGTGGGCTGGGCTGGAGGGACGACACCATGGCCAAGAAGGTCACCGTGGCGTACACGCTCTACGGTGATGCGACGCTGAACGGCTCGGTAGACATCTCCGACCTGTCGGTGTTGGGCCAGCACTGGAATAAAACAACGGGCGCAGTCTGGGCCGAAGGCGATTTCAACTACGACGGAAGGGTGGACATCTCCGACCTGTCGTATTTGGGTCAGCACTGGAACCAGAACATGTCGGGCTCCAGCGGAGGCGAGGCGGGCGCGGCGAGGATTCCCGAGCCGGGCACGCTGGCCATGCTGGTCGCCGGCTTGCTGGGCCTCGCGGCTTACGCCTGGCGTCGCCAAAGATAGCACTTAGTGTAGCCAACTGGTAGGGTGCGTGCTTGCACGCACCATTACGGATTTGGAGCTTTCAGCAACAGGAACTTATTACG
>CAYMQL010000129.1:0-6841 GCA_964392255.1 uncultured Planctomycetaceae bacterium
TGAGGTTTATGCCGCTAAATTGCGAAGAAGAACCTTCCTCTTTTAACGAACCCTAAACGGAGCAGGACGAAATGGGCAGGTATGCAATCTTGTTTCAATTCCTCGTCGTTGCATTTGCCATAACGGCCGATTTCTTATGCGCGGGGGCACCGCAGGGCGAATCAGTTGCTCCCGCTCGAAAGAACATCGCTCTGGCCGTTGGTCTCAACAGCGTCAACCCAAGTCAATATGCCGGATGGAGCGGTCGTTTGCATGCGGCTGAAAACGATGCCAACGATTTGGCTGCCATTGCCGAGTCTCGC
Organism: uncultured Planctomycetaceae bacterium; assembly: GCA_964392255.1. GTDB lineage: Bacteria > Planctomycetota > Planctomycetia > Pirellulales > Thermoguttaceae > CAYMQL01. Next base: position 303 of record CAYMQL010000129.1, read on the forward strand.
GGGTTCAGCACAACCGTCCTTTTGACCGGCCGTGCGACGCGGAACGGCGTGATCGACCAGATTAAGAAGGCTGCCGCTTCAATGCAACCGGGCGACTCCTTCATCTTCAGCTACTCGGGCCATGGAGGCCAAATACGCGATCGGAACGGCGACGAAACCGACGATCAAATGGATGAAACAATGTGCCTTTACGATGGCGAGTTGATTGACGATGAACTGGCCGCTCTATGGACGTTGTTTCCGGCAGGCGCGAAAATCCTGGTTCTGGCGGATTGCTGTCACAGCGGCACTATTGCCAAATGCCGCGCATACGCCAATTTCGTGCGCGAATCGCCCGGACAGATGGCGGGAGCCGATTCCTTTGCGGATCGCTTCCAGGTGATGTTTTCTCCGATCGACGAAGATGTTCAACGTGCCGTCGAAGAATCGTCGCAACCGAACACATGGAAGACGGCAATGGTCGATTCGTCGATGCGGAGAATACTGCCGCAATTATTGGAAAGCGTGTCTCCGGTTCGTCTTATGCCTCCACCGATCGCGGAAGACGTGTTTCATCAACATCAGGAGTTCTACGACACGTTGGGCAAGAATACGCCCAGCCAGAAGGCCTCGGAAAAAAATATCAAAGCGACGATTCTGCTGATTTCAGCCTGCCAAGACAATCAACTGGCGCTCGATGGGCAGGCGAACGGGATGTTCACCGGAACACTGAAAAACGTCTGGAACAATGGACGATTTTCCGGCACGTATCCCGCATTTTTCCAAGCCATCGTTCGTCAAATGCCGCCGTACCAGACCCCAAATTACATGGTGATCGGCCCGTCGAATTCAGCCTTTGAGGCCCAGGGGCCTTTTTCGCCGTAACATCACACCGACGGTAAAGAGCGTCTCACTATCCGTGCCGTGCTTCACCCCTTTCAAGCCGCCTATGTGGCGCTGTCGAAAGGCGACGCGTGAGGTGTGTCGCTTCTGACTCTGACATTGCTCCAGTGCCCGTGGGCGGGTTGACGCTCTATTTTGTTTTGGGTAAAAGGAGGCATGGCACATCGGAAGACGGTGCGGCATTTTCATGAGGTCGCGAATCTTCGCGAGTTGACCTTTTCTCTCCCAACAACCCTGTCTGCCGGGGGCTTTTTCATCGAGCCGTGGACAGCAAATGCTCAACCTATTTCACACGACTTTTGAATAGCATTCCTTCCATCCTAAGGGAACCTCGTCGCAGGAACCATTATCGGTATGATTCCAACGCCGCAAGCAGCTCTTCGATCATCGCTTCCGCGTGGGCGGCGGTTAGGCTGAGGCGGAGACACGCTTCGCCGTCGGGCACCGTGGGCGGGCGAATCGCCGGGACGAACAGCCCGCGCTCGCGCAATTGCGCGGCAAGCGTCACCGCACGCTCGGCCTCGCCGACCACAAGCGGAATGATCTGACTGGCCGATGCACCGGTGCTCCAACCGCGCTCGGACAACGCGAGGCGGAGCGATTCCGACCGGGCCAGAAGCTGCTCTCGTTGCTGCGGCTCTCGGCTGACGATGTCGAGGGCGGTTTTCGCAGCGGCGGCGTTGGCGGCGGGACCGGCCGTGGAAAAAACGTACGGCCGGGCGCGGTTCACCATCCACTCGATCAACGACCGGCTGCCGGCGACGAACCCACCCGAGCAGCCCAACGCTTTGCTCAGCGTGCCGACGCGGATATGCACGCCGTCTTCAACGCCCAGATGCTCGGCCGTGCCGCGGCCTTGACGGCCGAAGACGCCCGTGGCGTGGGCTTCATCGACTAGCAGCATGGCGTCGTGCCGCCGGGCCAAATCCGCCAGATCGGCCAACGGGGCCACGTCGCCGTCCATGCTGAACAGCCCGTCGGTCGCAATCAGCCGCCGCCGATGTTTGTTTTGCGACTCGGCCAGCAGCGCGGCCAGCCGCCCGCAGTCGCCGTGGGGATAAACGCGGACGTCGGCCCGAGAAAGACGGCAGCCGTCGTACAGGCTGGCGTGATTTTTGCGGTCGCAGTAGACGGCGTCGCCCGGGCCGACCAGTGCGGCGATTGCGCCGGCGTTTGCGACGAAACCGGACGAGAAGACCAGCGCGGCCTCGGTGCCCTCGAACTCGGCCAAGCGCCGCTCCAACGCGCGATGCGCGGCGGCGTGGCCGGTAATCAGGGGGCTGGCGCCGCTGCCCCAGCCTTCGCGGCGAATCGCCTCGACGGCGGCCTCGGCCAGCCGGGCGTCGGCGGCCAGACCCAAATAATCGTTCGAGCCGAAGTTGACAAGTTCGCGGCCGTCGATCCCCAGCCGTATCGATTGCGGCCCTTCGCGCGTGAGCAGCCGCCGGCGGAGTCCCTCACGCTCGAGCGCAGCCAGCTCGTCGTCGATCCACGCCAAAGAATTCATGCAAAGACTACCCGCTGTCCACTGCCCACTGCCTACTGTCCACCGCCCACTTCTCGAACCACCACGCGATTGCCGTGGACCTCGACGACCTCGATTGTAACGCCGCGGCCGATCACTTCGCCGTCGGCCATCACGTCGACCAGCCGCTCGCCGAATCGGGCCTTGCCGCCGGGCGTAAGCTGCGTGGTTGTGGTCCCCTGCGATCCGACCAGATCGTAAAAATCGACCAGCGCCTCGCGCCGCCGGATCGTTTCGGCCTCTTCGCCGGCGGGCGGTTCGAGCAACATGCGGCTGAATAGCCGCGAACGCGGCAGCCGCTTGCGCAAGAAGTACGCAACGACGATCAATCCGACGCCCGACGCAGCCACGACGCCCAACGACTGGGCAAGCTGATCGAATTGATACGAGTTGCGAGGCAGGACGAAGGTTTGGCTGGCCAAGACCAGCGAGGCCAGCACCAGCACGCCGCCGCCGAGCCCAAAAACGCCGAACCCGGGAATCACGAACACCTCCAACAGCAGACAGGACAACCCCGCGGCGAACAGCACGATGGCCAGCCAATCGGCCGTGCCGCCCAGATAGCGGCTCCAGAAAAACAACAGGAAGCAGATGGCCGCGACGAACCCGCCGACGCCGACCCCGGGCGCGTGCAACTCGATGTACAGGGCTGCCCCGCCGACGACCAACAACAGCACGGCCACGCCGGGCGAGGCCAACGCCCGAATAAGAAAATCGGCCCAGCCCGGCTCGACCAGCGTCGGATCGTTTTCCAGGCCGTAGTGCTGCCGAAACTGAGTAAAATCATCGACCAGGTGATTAGCCAGATGAAACTCCTCGGCCTTTTGGCCGTCCAGCTTCAGCGGCACGCCCGGCGTGGTGATCAAATTGCCGCGACGCCACGCGCCGGGCTCGGCTTGCTCGGACAATTCGTCGTCGCAGAAATATTCGACGTCGCCCAGCTTGCTCGTGGCGGCAAAAACGTTCAGACGCGGGTCGATCAGCGCGGCCCACGTCGACCAGGGGCGGCCCTTGCGTTTCGATAGCGCCTTGCGGATCGTCTCGCGGGCCTGTTCGATTTCGTCCCCGGTGGGTTCGTACGCGCCGGGCCCGCCCAAAACGGCCTGCGGATGCATGACCAACTGATCGCACGCCAAGGCCGCGACGGCGGCGTCGCCCCGCGCTTCGCCGGGCACATAGGCCACGGTGCGCACTTTGCCCGGATCGACCTGAAACGCCAGAAAATCGGCCAGCGCCATCGCGTCGACCAGCGAACCGCCGGGACTGTCGATCCACAGGCAGATAAAGTTGGCGTTGTTCTCGCGAATCTCTTGCTGGATCATTCGCTGGGCCCGCTCGACCGAATCGGCGCGGATCGGACCCTTCAAATCGACGCGCACCGCCCGCCATCCGCCGGCCAGAGAGGGATCGTCCTCGACGCTTGCCGCCGGCAGATCGAGCGCCTTGACCAGCTCACGCCTGTCGGCGGCCAGATACTTCGCAAATCCCAGCCGCCGCGCCGCCGCGCCGCTGAACTCGCCCGGCTCGCCGGCGCGCTTCAAAACCACCGGCTCTTTGGTCGCAAGCCGCTCCTTGAGCTTCGCCAACCCGTCGGGAGCGACGAACTGGTTGCCGGCCTCGGTTTCGACCTGCAAAACTTCGGCGGCCGGGTCGAGCATGGCCAGCGCCAGCACGCCGGGCACGGTCCGCCTGCGGCCGGCGATTTCTTCATAAGCGCTCCGCAGCGTCGGATTGATCGTTTTCTCGTTGACGCCCGCCGCGCCGATCGAGGCATCGCCGGCCATGACGATTTCCTGACAGGCAATCGCCGCCAGCACGGCATGGCCTTGGATCGATTGCGGCAGATAGGCGACCGTGCGGACGCCGCTGAGCTCTTCGCTCGATAGGAAGTTGGCCAATGCATAGGCCGGTCCGAATTCGCTGCCGCGGCCGAACTCCGCTTGCCCTTTGGGGGCGTCGAATTCGAGAATCAGCACCAGCCGAGCGTCTTCCTTGGCGGCCCGGTCCATCGCCTGGCGGACGACTCGCCGGGTCTGCTCGTAGACCTGACTGGTGACGGGAATCGCAACATGCACGAAGCGGCCGACCAGCCGGGGCGGCGGTTCTGGTTCCTGCGCGAAACCCGCATTCGCACAGGCCGCTAGAAAAACCGCCATAAACATCGCGCCAAGAGACCTGCGGCCTTGGCATAACGGGCGTAAACACGCTGGCAGCGACGGCGACATGCGGCTCCCCCTTTGCTACCAGATTATAGGCCGCGGCACGATGCCGTCAATTCGCCGGGCGGCTGGCCTGTTTCGCCGCAGGCGGCTGCTCGACGATCTTCGTCCAGCCCGACGGCGTATAGGCCCGGAACGGATCGCCCTTGAACATCCGCAACGGATCGTTGACCACTACGTCGTAAAACTGATAGGTCACGTAGTCCTTGTTGTTCGGCTGCACGACTTGCAGCGCGAAGGGCTCCATCTTCGCCGTGCTGATGCGAAATTGGGCGTGATGGAAGTTGGCCGCGTCCTGCTGAAATCGCGGATACGCCTCAAGGTGGATCTGGTCCTTCATGCCCGGCGGCGTCACCAGCCGAATCCAATAACGCTGTTTGAGTTTCTGGGCCTCGGCACCGAACAGGAACGGCAGCGGGCTGTCGGCAATCGCCTTGCCCTGCAACTCGGGCGGCAGCTTGTGCTCGATCAACTGCTTCTTCGTTGCGTTGAACTCGAAAATCGACTTGCCGTCCGAAATCCAATGGTCGGCGCGGCCGGGCTCGACAGGCACTTGTTGGCCGTTCTGCTCGGTGGTTTCGACCCGATACATGCCACGGTCGGGCGCGGCGTACCGGATCGCGCCCATGTCGACGTACTTGGCCTCGGGCGCCTGGCCCGGCTGCGGCGGATTGAACACCAGATCGTAGGTCCAGCGCGTAAAGCGGCAGTCGAACGTTTTGATCTCGCGATTGTGCCGCTCCCACTGGTCCAAAACGCGATCGACCTCGGCCGACTCTTGCTGGGTCAACGTAAAGGGCGCGGCGGCCGGTTGCGGTTGCTGCGGCTGTTGCGGGGCGCGCGGCACAAGCGTCGGCACCGGCAGCCGGGCCGGCTGGTCCGACTCGGGACTACGCAACGGATGCTGCGTTTGGCCCAGGGCCGGAACGCTCAGAATCAGACTCAACAGCGCACAACATGCAAGTCGCAGCATCATAGGCTCGCTCCCACATATCGCAGAAGGATTCCATTTTGGACGGCGTGCCGCCGGCCGCTCAACCAACGCTCATCGCCGCTCGGGCGACCACGCGGGACGCCGCGATTGGGCGTTGGGCGCACGGCCCGCCGACATCCCGCCCAATTCGGATTCCGGCCCCTCGGCCGACCTCCGAACCGTTCGATCGCCGGGCAGAACCACTTCGATCGGCATGTCGGTTTGCAGCTTGCGGCCGTCGGCCGTAACGTAGCGAACAAACAGACGCAAATCGCTATGCGACGGCGGATCGTCGGGCCAGGCCATCGTCAGGTGCATCGCCCGCGATGCGCCCGAGCGCCGGAACATCGCGGCCGTTTCGGCGGGAGCAAAGTCCCAGCGGGCAACGCGAGCCGCCGCGCCGTCGAGCGCCTCGTCGATCACAACCACGCTCACCTCGGCGGGAGCGTCGAGACTCCGTCCCATTCGATCGCGCGGCTCGACCACCACCACCAATCCCTGATCGCCCGATTGGCCGTCGGCCCGCACGCCGCCGGTCAACGTCCGATCCAGCGCGATGGAAGCGACGCTGCGGCTGTCGCCGCCGGGCGTAATCGGCACGCCCGCGGCCGATTGCGAAGCCAAAACCATCCGACGCTGCCTCGAACGAGCCTCGGCCGTGCCGCTGCCAAGCGACGGACCGTCGGCATCGGTCGTCGGTTTCGACGGGCCTTGCACTTCGTCGGGCACTTCGAGGCCGGGCGGCAATCCGCCGGGCCCGCTCTTGAGCGAATTGGGCGTCGAAGGGGCCGGCCGCGAAGGCAACTCGACCTGCGGCGGGCGGACGCCGTTGCCCGCGGCCGAATCGCGGCGCAAATCCGTATTCTCTGTTTGCGGCGACGGCGCCGGAGCGACGCGCCCGCCGTCGGCTCGATAGTCGGAAACGCACGTCCCGCAATCC
>CAYMQL010000130.1:0-6822 GCA_964392255.1 uncultured Planctomycetaceae bacterium
GGCGCCGGCCAGCGCGGAGTTGCCGGCGGCATCGGCCAGCGCGGCGGCTCGTTGGGCCGTTTCTAGGGCTTCGGAAAAACGACTTGCTTCCGCGTAAGCCGCAGCCAACGTGTCGAGGACGGCGGGTTCGCGACCGCCGGAGAGCGATTCCGCACGCCGAGCCAGAGCGACCGCCTCGATGCCGTTTCGGGTTGATGCGTCGGGGGATGTGGCCAAGACCCATGCCAGTTGGTTTGCCAGCGCCATATGATTGGGCTGCAAACGGATCGCCTCGCGCCACTGGGCGACGGCGTCGGCGGGGTCGTTCCGCTGCATCATCAAAGAGCCGAGATTGCATCGTGCTTGAAAATGATCGGGTTGAAGCCGAACGGCGGTGCGATAGTGTTGGATGGCGGCGTCGAGTTGCCCCAGCGCGCCTAATACCACGCCGAGATTGTTGTGGGCGTCGACGAAATCAGAGTCGCATCGTAAGGCTTCTTGGTAATAGGCGATTGCGGCCTCGGCATTGCCGTTGCGAAACATCGCATTGCCCAAATTGCTGTAGACCTCGGCGGAGTGCGGTTCGACGACGAGTGCTTTCCGGTATTCGGCAATGGCCGCTTCGAGCCGTCCGCTTGCTGCCAGCGTATTGCCGAGATTGTTATGGGCGCCAACGTACTTCGGATTGATTTCGATCGTTTTCTGAAAATGGACAAGGGCTTCATCCGTGCGACCGAGGTCGACCAGCGTGCGGCCGAGATTGTAGTGGGCCAGGGCGTTTGATTCGGTGCAAGCCAAGGCGCGTCGCCAAAGGCACTCGCTGTCGCGCCAATAGGTTGTCTGCCGCCAGGCGCAGGCCATCAGGACGGCAATCCCCAACGCTGCTGCGACGGCGCAGGCATGTCGGGCGGCAGGGCGAATCGAAATCGCATCGGCGGCGCCCCAGGCCAGAGCGATGCACAAACCGATCTGTGGAAGATACGTGTAGCGGTCGGCCATGGCCTGGGAGCCAATCTGCACCAAGCCAATCACGGGCACGAGCATGCCGAGGTACCAGAACCAGCCGACGAACAAGTAGGGTAATCGTTTTCGCCAGACGACCGCGGCCGCGGAAACGGCCGCCAGAACGCAAAACGCGCCGGCGACTTTCCACGCGGGCAGATCGGCGCCCCAATGAGGATAGAACGCCGCCAAGCCCGTGGGCCGGAAGAAATTGCCGAGATAGGCCGCGTAGGACACTATCGCGTTGGAGATTCTCGCCATGATCGGCACGCGATCAAGCGTCAACACGGCTCGTCCTTGGGCCAGCGGAGTCACCGCGCACGAGGCTGCCGCCAACATTAGCAGCGGAATCTTCTCGACCGCAAGACGACGCGCCGACGGCCAAGCCATGCGGCGTAGCGGCCAGTAATCGAGAAGCAGCAGCACCAATGGCAGCGTGACCAGCATGGGTTTTGCCGTCAGACCCAAAGCGAATAGAATAATCACGCCGAAATAGCGAGCCGGCGAGAAGGGGCGACGTGCATAATAGGCATAGGCCGCAAGCGTCAGCATGAAAAACAATCCGCTTAGAACGTCCTTGCGTTCCGCAATCCAGGCGACGGACTCCACCCGCAGCGGATGAACGGCGAAGACGGCCGCCGTTAGCGCGGAAGGCCACTCGTCGCCGGTCATGCGCCGTAGCGCGAGGAACAAAAGAATCGTTGCGGCGGCGTGCAATGCGACGCTGGTCAAGTGGTGGCCTCCGACCCAACGGCCGTAAAGCTGACAGTCGAGCATGTGGGAAATCCAAGTCAGCGGATGCCAGTTGTGTGCGTGGTCGGTCGTGAAGGCCCAGCGAACGGACTCTCCGCTCAGACCGCTGAGAACCATCGTGTTTTCGTAGACGTACTCGTTGTCGTCGTACATAACGAAGCCGTGGCCGAGCGTCTGGCCGAAAACAACCGCAATCGCCGCAAGCAGCAAGCCGCAGACGGCCGCCGTTACCGGAAAGCTCTGCCGGTGCGCGGTTTCCCCGCAACTGACGTTGATGCGGCAATCCTGTGGTTGGCGTTTTTTAGATTTTCTGCGCATTGGTGTGCCAATCGAAGGAACATTCGCGGGGGGCTGCTTGTCCGGCAAAAAACGCGTAATTTGCGTCTGGAGGCAAAAATGCGGGAACCGTCGGCCGGCGCAAAAACAAGATGAATACTGCTTTGTGCGCGATGTTCATCGTTATCAACGCCACATCCGAGGCGTCGCCCGCATGGCAGTCCCCTCAGACTGGGATTATTCTATAGTTATTCGGGAGATGTCGTCGATATATTCCCTGGATGGGGGGTGTCTCATGTTGCGGACGAAACCGACTTATCTCGTCGTCGCCGTCGTCGCTTGTGCGGCGTTGGGTTTTTGCGCCGTGGCGTTCTTGGTTAAAAGCAACTGCGGCCCGGCAACCGACCAGTGCAATGTCGCGCCGAAAACCGTCGTGGCCTTGGGCCGCATCGAACCGGCCGCGGGCGTGATCGACGTTGGCGGAACGATGGGCGATCGGCTGGCGTTGTTGTTGATTCAAGAAGGAGACGAGGTCGAGCAGGGCGAGGCGCTGGGGGAACTCGAAAGCCGCCCGCTTCGCAGACTTGAACTTGAAGCCGCTTCGCAGCAGTGGGAAAACGCCAAAGAACGTCTTGCGGTCGAAAGCCGGTTGGCCGATCTGAAAATCGCCGCGGCGCGGTTGAACGTTAAAAAGGCCGAGGCGGCGCAGCTCGGCGCGGCCGCCCAAAAGAAGAAAGTCGACTTTCTCGAAGCGAGCCTCGCCTTGGCCAAGAAGGATCAGCAGCGCATCGCGGGGCTCTCGAAAGACCTGGCGACCGATCAGGAGCGGGAGCGTCAATCGCTATTGGTTGAACAAACCGAGTCGGAGTTGAACGCCGCCCGGGCGTTGTTGCGGCAGTTGGTGCGCACCAATGAGCTTGCTTTGCAGGCCGCGGCACTGGAGCTGAAAGCGGCCGAAGAAGCCAAGGCTCAATTGCCGTTGGCGATTCCGGTCGATTCGCTCCGCGTTAGTCGGGAAGCGGCGGAGGCCCAATACAAGCGGACGCAAATTGTCGCACCGTGCAAGGGGACGGTGTTGAAGACGTACGTGCGTCCGGGCGAAACCCTCGGCGCGCGGCCCGTGCTGCAAATGGCCGACTTGGACCGCATGGTCGTCGTGGCCGAGGTCAGCGAGGACGAGGTTCAGCATTTGCGTCTCGGACAGCCGGCCCTGGCGACGAGCAAGGCGTTTCGGCCGCCTTTCGACCAGCAAGGGCTGCGTGGAAAAATTACGCGGATCGGACAAATGATCGTCAACCCGGCGTTGAAGAGCGTCGACCCGTTTGCGCCCGCCGACCGCCATGTGGTCGAGGTTCGCGTGGAGCTTGACGAACCGAGCAGCCGCGAGGCGGCCGAGCTTGGAAATATGCAGGTGGACGTTCGGTTTCTGGAAAGGGATTAGGGATTGGGGATTAGGGATTCGACTTCCCCTCTAATTCCTAATCCCCAATCCCTGTTTTGCTCCATGCGCATTCCGCTGGCGTGGCTGAACCTGATGCACAGCAAAACGCGAACCGCGCTGGCCGCGGCCGGCGTAGCGTTTGCGGTGGTGTTGATCTTCATGCAGTTGGGCTTTCTGGGGGCGGCCAAGCAAAGCGCGACGCTGGTGTTCGATGCGATGGATTTCGACCTTCTGCTGCGGTCGCGCCATTACCTGCATCTGGTCGCCTCGCGGACGTTCCCGCGAAGCCGGCTCGATCAGGCGAAGTCGCTGACGGGTGTGGCCGGCGTCTCGCCCGTCTATATTACGAACGATTACTGGCGCAATCCGCACGACGGCAGCCGCCGGGCGATGCTGATTTTGGGCGTGCCGACCGACGAGCCGGTTTTCCGCGTTCCGAGCATCCAGAACGAGCTTGCGCGGCTGCGCGTGCCGCGGTTTGTGCTTGTCGACGAAAAGTCGCGCAGCGAGTTCGGCCCGGCCGACCGGCGGCGTTTCGGAGAGGCCGACGTCGGCGTCGAGACGGAGATCGGTCGGCAGCGCGTGCGGGGGCTGGGTTTGGTGGCCGACGGCGCGGTGCCGACGAGCCTCCGGGGGATTGCGCGGCTGCGGCCACAACAGGCCCCCGAGAACGTGAGCCTCGGCCTTGTCCGGCTGCGGCCGGGTGCGGACGCGGCGGCGGCCGCCGCCGAGCTTCGGAAGATGCTTCACGACGACGTCGAAATCTTGACGCGCGACGAGGTCCTCCGCGCCGAGGTGCGGCATTGGGTTTGGGAAACCTCGATTGGACTGATCTTTCAGTTAGGCGTGCTGGTCGCGCTGGTCGTCGGCACGGCCGTCGTGTATCAAGTGCTATCGAGCGACGTGGCCAACCATCTGCCCGAATATGCCACGCTGAAAGCGATGGGCTACAGTGGGAATTTTCTTGCGTCGGTCGTGATGCAGCAGGCCGTGGCGCTGGCGGTGCTGGGTTTTCTGCCTGGGCTGGCCGTGGCCTTCGTTCTTTATCAGTTGACGGGGGCCGCCGCTCGTATTCCTATCGCCATGCCGCCGGGGCGAGTGCTTTTGGTGCTTGTTCTGGCCGTGTTGATGTGTTCCATTTCCGGATTGGGCGCCTTGCGGAAGGTTCGCTCGGCCGATCCGGCGGATTTGTTCTGATATGAAAATGCAACATCGCGTACCTCTGGCCTGGCGAAACCTGTTGCACGACCGGCGGCGGCTGCTTACCGCCGTCGGCGGGATCGGCTTCGCTGTGGTGTTGATTTTCATGCAGACGGGCTTCAAGAACGCCCTGTTCGACAGCACGGTTCAAATTCTGCACGATCTGAACGGCGAAGTGGTGTTGCTGGCCAAAGGCCGGTACGCCCTGCCGGCGAATCAGACGTTTCCGCTCGGTCGCCTTGCTCAGGCCCGCGCGTGCGAGGGCGTGGCGGCGGCGTATCCGCTCTACATCGAGCGCACCCGCGCGGTCTGGCGCCAGCCGGGCGGTCGCGCAGTGCCGATCCGCGTGTTGGCTTGCCAGCCGGGCGATCCGGTGTTGTTGATTTCCGAGGCCTCGGCCTATGCCGAGCGTCTGAAAGAGCCCGGCGCGATCTTGATTGACGAAAAGAACAAGTCGGTCTATGCTCCGCCGGGTCGGAACACCTCGTGGGATGAGTGGCAGGGCGTCACGCTCGCCGGCCAGAGCGTGCGTATCATTGGAACGTTTCGGCTGGGCACGGATTTCGCGAACGACGGCAACCTGTTTGCCGGCGCGGCTAATTTTGCCCGGTTTTTTCCGAGCCGCGTTCCCGGCGGCGACCCGTTGGACGCGGTCGACATCGGAGTCGTGCAGGTCCGGCCCGGCGCGAATGCACAAGAGGTTAAACAACGGATTGCCGCCCGGCTGCCCGCCGACGTGGTCGTTTACACCAAGGCCGAAATCATCGCCCGGGAACGAAACTTCTGGAGCCGGAGCACGCCGGTCGGCTACATTTTCCTGTTGGGCACGATGATCGGATTTCTGGTGGGCGTGGTGATCTGCTACCAGATCATCCACGCCGACATCGCCGACCACATGCCGGAGTTCGCCACGCTGAAAGCGATGGGCTATCAGAACCGCTACTTCGTCCGATTCGTGCTGATGGAGTCGCTGTATCTGTCGCTGTTGAGTTTTGTGCCGGGCATGTTGCTGAGCTACTTGATGTATGAGTCGCTGGCCAGATCGACCGGGCTGTTGATGATGATGACCGTTCCGCGCGCGGCGTCGGTGCTGTTGCTGACGCTGGCGATGTGCATTGTGTCGGGCTGTTTGGCGATGCGCAAGGTGTTGGCGGCCGATCCCGCATCGCTGTTTTAATGTATTCCTCACGCTCTGCGTGAGGTCTGTTGGAAAGACGCAAACTATGCCGCAAATCACGATTCCACCGTCCGCTCAGTCCGTTTCTGGCGACGTGGCCGACGGCTTTGCCGTGCGGGTTCGCAACCTGCAACACTATTTCGGCGAGGGCGAGCTTAAAAAGCAGGTGCTGTTCGACAACAACCTCGACGTGGCCCGGGGCGAGATCGTCATCATGACCGGGCCGTCGGGCTCGGGCAAGACGACGCTTCTGACCTTGATCGGCACGCTGCGGACCGTGCAGGAGGGAAGTCTTAGCGTGTTGGGGCGCGAGTTGCGCGGGGCTGCGTCCGAGCAGTTGATCGCCTTGCGGCGCGAGCTGGGATTCATCTTTCAGGCCCACAATTTGTTTGCGTCGCTCACGGCGTTGCAGAATGTGAAGATGGCGCTCGAGCTGTTTACGCTGGACGGTGGGTCGAACGCGGCCCGCGGCTCGGCGATGCTTACGCGGTTGGGGCTGGGGCATCGGATTCACTACAAGCCCGGTTCGCTTTCCGGCGGGCAGAAGCAGCGCGTGGCCATCGCCCGGGGATTGTCCCATCAGCCGAAACTCATTCTGGCCGACGAGCCGACCGCCGCGTTGGACGAAAAATCGGGCCGCGAGGTGGTCACGCTCTTCCAGGAACTGGTGAAAACCGAAAACTGCACGATCATCATGGTCACACACGACAACCGGATTCTCGACGTGGCCGACCGGATCGTGAACCTGGTCGATGGGCGGATTCGCTCGAACGTGCTCGTGAAGGAGTCGGCGTTGATCTGCGAGTTCCTGCACGCATGTCCGGTGTTCTCCGGGCTGACGCCCAAGACGCTGAGCGAGACGGCCGACCGCATGACGCTCGAGCGTTTTGCGGCCGGAGCGGTTGTCACGCGCCAGGGCGATCCGGGCGACAAGTTCTATGTGATTCGCTCCGGCGCGGTCGAGATACGTGTTGATTCAGGCGCCGGTCCGAAG
>CAYMQL010000131.1:0-6796 GCA_964392255.1 uncultured Planctomycetaceae bacterium
CCGCCCTTGAACGCGCGCAATCGGAACCCATTGCCGTCGTGGGTATGGCGTGCCGGTTTCCGGGCGGCGGAAACACCCCGGAAGCTTTTTGGCAACTGCTCTGCGACCGCGTCGATGCGATTCGCGAGGTTCCGGCCGACCGTTGGAACATCGACGACTACTACGATCCCGATCCCAGCGCGCCGAACAAGATGAACACCCGCTGGGGCGGGTTTCTCGACAAGGTCGACGAGTTCGACGCCGAGTTTTTCGGCATTTCGCCCCGCGAGGCCGTTCGCGTCGATCCGCAGCATCGGGTTTTGCTCGAGGTCGCCTGGGAGGCGCTGGACGACGCCGGATTGCCGGCCGGAAAAATCAGTCAAACCAAGACCGGCGTCTACGTCGGCGTCATCGGCAGCGACTACGCCCTGTTGCAGTCGGACGACCTCGGCGACATGGACGTGTTTTCCGGCACCGGCAGCAGCCACGCCATTTTGGCGAACCGGCTGTCCTATGTGCTGAACCTTAACGGCCCGAGCGTGGCGCTCGACACCGCGTGCTCGTCGTCGCTGGTGACGGTCCATCTGGCATGTCAGAGTTTGCGCCGCCGCGAGACCGACATGGCGTTGGCCGCGGGCGTTAATTTGATTCTCAGTCCGGAAATGACCCTGGCGCTGACCAAGGCCCATATGATGGCCTCGGACGGTCGCTGCAAGGCCTTCGACGCGGCGGCCGACGGCTACGTGCGCGGCGAAGGGTGCGGCGTCGTCGTACTCAAGCGGCTTGCCGACGCCTTGTCGGCCGGCGACCGCATTCTTGCGGTGATTCGGGGCACGGCCGTTAATCACGATGGGCGGAGCAACGGCCTTTCCGCGCCCAACGGTCCCGCCCAGGAGGCCGTGATTCATACCGCGCTGGCCGACGGTGGACTGAGTCCGGCCGACATCGACTACATCGAGGCGCACGGCACGGGCACTCGGCTGGGCGACCCTATCGAAATCGAGGCCCTGCGATCTGCGCTGTGCGTCGGGCGCAGCCCGGATCGGCCGCTTCTGGTCGGATCGGTCAAAACGAACATCGGCCACCTCGAAAGCGCGGCTGGCATTGCGGGCTTGATCAAGGTTGTGCAGATGTTGCGTCACGGGCAAATTCCCCCGCACCTGCATCTGAATACAATCAATCCCTTGTTGCGCATCGAGGACGGGGCGATTGAAATTCCCACCGTCATGCGCGAGTGGTCGCGTGGCGAGTCGCCGCGACGGGCGGGCGTCAGCGCCTTCGGTTTCGGCGGCACCAACGGCCATGTGATCGTCGAAGAAGCCCCGGCTGCGGCGGCACGCCAAGAGCCGCCGGCGCAGCGGCCGCGCCATTTGATGGCGCTTTCAGCCCGGTCGCCCCAAGCGGTCGCCGAATTGGCGGCGCGCTACGCCGACTATGCCGACGCGCATCCCGACGCCGCGCCGGCCGACGCGGCCTATACGGCCAACGCCGCCCGCGAACACTTCAACCACCGCGCGGCCGTCACGGCCTCGTCGATGGCCGAGCTGCGAGACAATTTGCGCAAGCTTGCCGCCGACCCGACGGCTTCGGGCGTCCACTTCGGCCAGTGCCAGCACGACATGCCGCCGAAAATCGCGTTTTTGTTCACCGGCCAGGGCGCGCAATACGCCGGTATGGGCCGGACGCTGTACGAAACGCAGCCGACCTTCCGCGCGGCGATTGATCGGTGCGATGAACTGCTTCGGCCTCATTTGGACCGTTCCCTGCTGGAACTGCTCGCGCCGCAAACGGGCACGCTGTTGGACCAAACCGGCTACACGCAGCCGACGATGTTCGCGATTGAATACGCTTTGGCCGCCTTGTGGCGCAGTTGGGGCGTCGAACCGGCGGCCGTGATGGGCCATAGCGTCGGCGAGTTCGCCGCCGCGTGCATTGCGGGCGTTTTCTCGCTGGAAGACGGCTTGCGTCTGATCGCCAATCGGGCCCGGCTGATGCAATCGCTTCCGTCGGGCGGACTGATGGCCGCCGTGCTGGCGCCCGAATCGCGCGTCGTGGAGGCCATCGAGGGCTGCCGCGATCGCGTGACCATCGCCGCACTGAACGGCCCCGAGAGCATTGTTATCTCGGGCGACGAGGCGGCCGTCCGGGAAGTCATTGCGAGGTTGGACGCCGAAGGCGTCAAGTCGAAAACGCTGGCCACCTCGCACGCCTTCCATTCGCACCTGATGGATCCGATTCTCGACGAGTTGTGCCGTGTGGCCGAGTCGGTTCGATGCGCGACGCCGGCGATCGACATCGTGGCGAATCTGACCGGCGGCGCGGCCGACGAATATACGTTCGCCGATCCGGCCTATTGGAGCCGTCACGCGCGGTCGGCGGTCCGATTCGCCGAAAGCATCCAAACGCTGATCGATCGCGGCTGCGAGTTGTTTCTCGAGATCGGACCTAGCCCGACGTTGATCGGCATGGCCCGGCGCTGCGCGAGCGGCGATCAATTCGCATGGCTGCCTTCGCTGCGTCAGGGCCGCGACGATTGGCAGACCATGCTCGACAGTTTGGGCGAGCTTTATGTGCGCGGCGCGAAAATCGACTGGGCCGGCTTCGACCGCGATTACGCACCGCGGCGCGTCGAGCTGCCCAGCTATCCGTTTCAGCGAAAACGCTATTGGGCCAAAGCGGCCGAAGAGGCAATGCAAGCGGGCCCCGGCGGACCGCAGCGCGGCGGACCGGTGCTGCATCCTCTGCTGGGCCGCCGTCTCGTGGCCGCCACGACCGAGCACGTCTTCGAGTCGCAACTGGCCGCCAATCGGCCGGCCATGCTCGGCGACCACAAAATTCAAGATTTGGTTGTCATGCCGGGCGCGGCGTATCTCGAGATGGCGTTGGCCGCCTCGGCCGTTACGCATGCCAAGCCCTGGGTGTTGATCGGCGCAACGCTGGTCGAGCCTTTGCTGTTGGACAAAACGCCCAAAAACGTCCAGACCGTGCTGACGCCCGACGGCCCCAGCGCCGCGTCGTTCCGCATTGTGAACGTTGTGCAGTCAAATCCCGACGAAGAGCCGACTTTTGCGTCCCTTGCGGTCGGCCGGCTCGAATCGCCGCGCGACGCCGCAGCGGCGACGATCGACATCGAGGCCTATCGCAGCCGCTTCACCGGCGAGCCGCGCGACGAGGCGTGGCAACTCGAATCGCTTCGCAAAGCGGGACTCGATCCCGGGCCGACGTTCTGTTGGAACCCGCGCCACTGGGTCCAAGGACATGACGGACTCGCCGAATTGCGTCCCGCACAGGAAAGCGACCATCTCGGCGACTATCAGATTCATCCCGGCATGCTCGACTGCGGATTCCAACTGCTCGGCGCGATGTTGCCCGGCGCGGGCGAAGGCATCGACGCCTACGTGCCGATGGGCGTCGATCGGATCCACGTCTACGAATCGCCGCGCGACGCGGCCTGGTTCGTCGGCACGCTCAAATCGATCAAGGGCAAGCTGGCCGTCGGCGACGTGCAACTGACCGACGCCGCGGGGCGCGTGCTGGTGAAGGTCGAGGGCGTGCGGCTGCGCCGCGTGCCGCGCGACTGGCTGGCCCGACGACTCGCCGGACCGTTGCCCAATTGGTCCTACGAGTTGGCCTGGACGCCGCATCCGTTGCCGGCCTCGGCGGGCGAACCGGCCGAAACCGGACGGCGCTGGCTTGTGTTCGACGACCGCAACGGTCTTGGCGCCGAGGCGATTGCCAAGCTTGACGCCAATACCCATCGCTCAACCATTGTCCCCGCGGGCGCCGACTGCGAATCGCGGCGAGCAGCCGTTGAGCAGTTTCTGGCGGAGGCCGAGCCCGGCGCGCGCGAAATCGTCTATCTGGCGTCGCTGGACGCCGACGGCCCGCGCGAGACGCCCGACTACGATGCGGCCCGCGACTTCGGCTGGGGCGGAGTTCTCGACATCGTTCAAATGCTGGCCGAGTCCGGCGCGGTCGATCCGCCTCGGCTTTGGCTGGTCACGCGCGGCGCGATCGGCGTGGGCGATCGTCCGCTGCCGGTTGGATTAGCGCAGTCGCCGCTTTGGGGCATGGCCCGCGTCGTCGCCGCCGAGCATCCCGAACTGCACTGCACGCGCATCGATCTCGATCCGGAGAACGCGGCGGCCGCGGCCGATCAACTGGCCGCCGAGTTCCTGCGCGCCGACGGCGAAGATCAGATCGCCTATCGCGACGGGCAGCGTCGCGCGGCCCGGCTGCGGCATTTACGCCATGCCGATTCGGAATCGCTTGAAACGCCGAAAGGCCAGCCCTATCGGCTGGAAATCACGTCGCGCGGCCAGTTGGACAACGTTGTGCTGCGGCCGGTTGCGCGAACGCAGCCCGGCCCGGGACAAGTCGAAATCCGTGTGCGCGCCACGGGTCTGAACTTCCGCGACGTGCTTAACGTGCTCGATTTGTATCCCGGCGATCCCGGACCGTTGGGCGGCGAGTGCGCCGGCGAGATCGCGGCCGTCGGCCCCGACGTCGAAGGCTTCAAGCCGGGCGACAAGGTCGTGGCGCTGGTGCCGGCCTGTTTTGCCAGCTACGCCCTGACGCTGGCCGAGTTCGTCGTGCCGAAGCCGAGCCATCTGAGCTTCGAGGAAGCGGCTTCGCTGCCGATTTGCTTCGTGACGGCCGAGATTGCGCTGCGCCGGCTCGGCCGCGTCAAACCGGGCGAGCGCGTTTTGATCCACGCGGCCACCGGCGGCGTCGGTTTGGCGGCCATCCAGATCGCTCGGCAACTTGGGGCCGAGATTTTCGCCACGGCGGGCAACCCCCGAAAGCGCGACTATCTCCGCTCGCTCGGCATCGAACACGTGATGGACTCGCGCTCGACCGATTTCGCCCGCGAAATCATGGAGGCCACCGGCGGCGAGGGCGTCGATCTGGTGATCAATTCGCTGACGGGCGAGGCCATCGGGGCCGGCATTTCCGTGCTGCGCCAGGGCGGCCGGTTCATCGAACTGGGCAAGACCGACCTGTGGGACCAGGCCCGAGTCGATCAAGTTCGGCCGGGCACGACGTTTTTCCCCGTCGCGCTGGACCACATGATGGCCGACGAACCGGCCGAGGTCGGCCGGCTGATGCGCGACGTGTTTCCGCAGTTTGTCGAGAAACGGCTTGCGCCGCTGCCGCTTCGCACGTTCCGCATTCAGCAGACCATCGACGCGCTGCGGCACATGGCCCGCGCCGAACACATCGGCAAAGTCGTTATTCAGGCGGCGGCGCCGACCGACATGGTCGAACATGGGTTCTCGCTGCGCGACGACGCTTCGTACCTGGTGACCGGCGGCCTCGGCGGATTGGGATTGAAGCTTGCCCGTTGGCTGGTCGATCGCGGCGCGAGAAATCTCGTGCTGGTCGGCCGTTCCGCGCCGTCGGACGAAGCCAAACCGCAATTGTTGGAGTTGGAAAAGGGCGGCGTTCGCGTTGCGGTGCGCCGCTGCGATTGCGGCAAGCGCGAGGACGTGGCCGCACTGCTGGCCGATATTGCCGGCACGATGCCGCCGCTACGGGGCGTTTTCCATCTGGCCGGCGTGTTGGACGACGGCGTGCTGCGCGAGCAGACCCGCGAGAGGTTCGACCGCGTCATGGCGGCCAAGATGCACGGCGCGCGTTACCTGGACGAGCTGACTCGCGACTTGCCCTTGGACGTGTTCGTGCTGTTTTCGTCGGCGGCGGCCCTGTTGGGCGCGCCGGGCCAGGGCAACTACGCGGCGGCCAACGCGTTCCTCGACGCCTTGGCCCATCAGCGCCGCTGGCAAAAGCGCCCCGCGCTGAGCGTCAACTGGGGATCGTGGGGCGAGGTCGGCATGGCTGCGCGGTTGGGCGACGCCGAAGCGCGGCGCATGGCGGCCGCGGGCGTCGGCATGATCGACCCGATGCGCGGCATGCACACGCTCGAAGATCTGATCGCCGAGCGCCGCGTGCAGGCCGGCGTGCTGCCGATCGACTGGCCGAAGTTCTTCGAGCGGATTCCGCCGGGGGCCGAGCCGCCTTGGCTTTCCGAGCTTGCGCGCGACGCCCGCGAGGCGTCTGCGCCGGGCGACACTCGGGCCGATTTGCTCGAAGAGCTGCAAAAAGTCACTCCGGCCGAACGGCTGGAAACGGCCCTGACGCATATTCGCAAGCAGGCCGCCCGCGTGTTGGCCATCGACGAGTCGAATTTGCCCGACCCGCGCCGGACGCTCAACGAGTTGGGCTTCGACTCGCTGACGGGCGTGGAGTTTGCCAACCGCGTGGGCCGATCGATCGGCCAGCACATCAACCCCGCCTTGCTGTTCGACTATCCGACGCTCGAAAGTCTGGCGGGCTACGTGGTGCGCGACGTGCTGCACTTGGAATCGGACGCTGCGCCGGCCGCGGCCGAACCGGCCAAAGCCCAGCAAGCGGCCGAGGCCGCCGAACAGGCCCGAACCCAAACCGTCGCCGAGGTGGAAACCATGTCGGAAGACGACATGGACGCCCTGGTCGCCAAGCAGCTCGAACAGTTGCAGGGTTCGGCCGAGTAGCCGCGGATTTACGCCCCGTCGAAACATCGCACCGAACGTGAATCGCAAAACAGACAACTGACAACTCCTCACCCCGAGGAACGTTCCGGATGGCAGAACTGGCCGAACGCCTGAAGAATATGACGCCGCTGCAACGGGCGGTGTTCGCGTTGAAGGAAACGCAAGCCCGACTCGATGCGCTCGAGCAGAAGCGCGCCGAGCCGATCGCCATTGTGGGCATGGCCTGCCGTTTTCCGGGCGGCGTCGGCGATCCGGCCTCGTATTGGCGGCTGTTGTGCGAGGGC
>CAYMQL010000132.1:0-6776 GCA_964392255.1 uncultured Planctomycetaceae bacterium
AGCGTGTCTTGGAGGTTGCTTGAGATGCGTTCGCGGGCGACCAGGCTCTCATCGAGCGTCAAACCGCCAAACTCCTGTCGCAGATTTGTTTTTGCGAGTTCGATGGTTGCTCGCTTCCAATCGTCGATGTTGTAAAAGGTTCTCTTGATCTCATCGACGCTCAAGCCGGGGCGCACCCAAATGAGGCCATCGACGTGAATCTCGACATTGTCCTTTGTGATGACGGCCTGTGGTTCGATGTCCATCGTGTGTTCGCGTACGTCGCGTACCCTCGTGAGATGGATCAGCGGCAATTGAAAGTGCAGGCCCGGTTCAACAAATCCGCTGAAACGGCCGAAAAACTCGACGATTCCCCGCTCATATTGCTTGACAATGTAGACGGGAGACACAATCGTTCGCGGCATTTGCGTGGTTCCTTTTGACAAGAAGGTTTGTGAAGGCTGAGCCAAACGCCCGGCGGGCAGCGAGAACTGCCGTCGAAAAAACCCAAATGGACGGCGTTCCGCCCATGCCCCTTCTCTCTTCCGGTTCCCTAAATCCCTCATCCACTATAGCCACAAATGCAGCCGGCCGTCGAGCATGTCGGGCAGCGCGCCCGAGACGCACTGCCGGACCTGGTTCGGATGGTAGCGCGTGCTGAAGTGGCTGGCGATCACCAGTTCGTTGCGAAACCGCTCGCGCCGTTCGAGCAGATCGTCGAGGTGCATGTGGCCAAACTTGTGGATCTTGTCCTTCCGATGCCGCGGCGCGACGAACGTCAATTCCATGATGAGCACCTCGGCCTCGAACATGGCCGGGCAGGCGTCCAGCCCTTCGGGCGAACTGTCGCCCAAATAGGCCACGCGCGGCAGCCGAATCTCGGCCGTCACTTCCGTGCCGCCCAGGCGCAGGTCGCGGATTTTTTCGCCCGGCAGCCCCTGGAACTCGGGCTTGAGTTTTCGCCGCCGCTCCCAAACGACGAATCCGAGCGACGGCACCGTGTGGGTCGTGGCCGAAACGGTCACGACGTGCTCGCGCGACAGCTCGATCTCTTCGCCGGGCCGGGCCGGCAACATCGTGCAGGGCAGCCGCCCGCGGTCCATCCGGCTCAGAAGCCGTAATACCCGTTGCATCGGCTCGATGGCCGCTTCGGGCAGATAGATCACCGGCGGCTCCATCTTCATCATCCGCCGCCGAGCGACATAGACCGGCAGGGCGATCAAGTGGTCCATGTGGGTATGCGAGACGAACCAGGTGGGCGTGCCCATGAACGACCACGGCTGCGCGCCCAGATCGAAACCGAGCTTCAGTTCGGGGATCCGCCAATAGGTTTGCACCGCGGCCCGCGAGTAGCCCTCGATCGAAAGGTCCTTGTGGCCGAGCGTTTTGACGGGCAAATTATTGATCATAATGTCGAAGTCTAGCCGCAATGGCACGCGAAGAAAAGGCGTCGGCCGGGCTATTTTCTTTTCAACGGAGCGCTGCGGCGTTCGATGTTGCGTTGGCCGATCTTGCGCGTGCCCGATTCGGCCCAGGTCTCGGCCTCGACGGTCAAACGATTCAGCAGCCGCTCGATTTTGTCGCGAAAATACTCCAGCCCGTCGCGATCGAGATTCGGCGGGACGAAAATCTCGCCGCTGGGCACGGCGCGGGCCCGCGAGTGCGGACGCGGAATGGCAAACTGGTCCCACGCGCTTCGCACGCGCCAGGGGCGGTCGTAGCCGTAGCCCATGACGACCAGCGGCAGTTCGAGCTTCGAGGCCAGATACACGCAGCCGGGGGCCAGCCGCCGCCGCGGTCCGCGCGGGCCGTCCGGCGTAATCGTCAGGTGCATGTTCCGGCTCTTGGCCAGCATCTCGCGGAGCGCCGTCACGCCGCCGCGGTTGGTCGATCCGCGCACGAAGTCGAAACCGAGATGATGGGCCGCATGCGACAGCACCTCGGCGTCGCGATGCCGGCTCAGCAGCATCGCCATGTTCGTATGCCCGCGAAGATACAGCGGAAACAAAATGTACTCGTGCCAAAAGATGTAAATCTTTTGCCCGCGGCACTCCGGAAAAACCGGATCAATCGCCCGATCGTAGTACGCCACTTTATAATCCAGCGTATTCATCCACCAGCGCACGGCCGCCGAGGCCAGCAGGCCGCCCAGTTGATTGACAAAGGGGCTGGTGATTTTCATCGTGGACAGTGGGGAGTGGACAGTGGAGAGTGGAGAGTGGAGAGTGGAGAGTTTAGCGGCCGCCAGCACGGCGGCCATGCGGTTGTTGTTTTCCGTTCATCATTCATCATTCATCATTCATCATTCATCATTATCCCCGTTCATTCCACTCGCCGGAGAACACTTCGACCGCTTCGCCGGTCATGTAGATGCGATTATCGTCGGCCCACTCCAATTCTAAATCGCCCCCGAGCAGGTGGACGAGTATTTTTCGCTCCATCCGGCCCGTCAGGACCCCGGCCGCGCAGACGGCGCTGGCGCCGGTGCCGCAGGCGAGCGTTTCGCCCGAGCCGCGCTCCCAGACGCGCATCCGCACTTCGCGCGGCGAGAGCACCTGGACGAATTCGGCGTTGACCCGCTTGGGAAAGTGCGGGTCGCGTTCGATCCGCGGTCCCAGCGACAGCACCAAATCGTCAGAGAGCTGGTCGACGAACGTAATGCAGTGCGGATTGCCCATCGATACGCAGGTGACTTGCAGCCGGCGGTCGCCGAGGTCCAGTTCGACATTGGCGGCAGCGTTGCCGGGCATCGCCGGATTGCCGGCCAGCGTGGTCGGCACGCGCGGCGGATCGAGCGTCGGCTCGCCCATGTCGACACGAACGCGCTCGACCCGTTCCTCGACGATCATCAAGTCGAGCGACCGCACGCCGTTGCCGGTTTCGATCCGCAGCGTCGGATTGCGGCAGATGCCGTGGTCGTAGACGTACTTGGCCACGCAGCGGATGCCGTTGCCGCACATTTCCGACTCGGAGCCGTCGGCGTTGAACATCCGCATCCGTGCGTCGGCCGCCGTGCTGGGGCAAATCAGGATCAGGCCGTCGCCGCCGACGCCGAAGTGGCGATCCGAAATCCGCCGGGCCAGCCCGGCCGGGTCCTTCGGCATCGGCTCGGCGAAGCAATCGACGTAAACATAGTCGTTGCCCGCGCCTTGCATCTTGGTGAATCGCATCGAGTTAGTTCCTTCTATGCCGTCTCGTCCAGCATGTTGCCGCTTTGCCGCGACGGGTCTTTGCTTTGCCTGATGCCTGGCGAACCAACCGACGCACTGCCTTCCGGCGGTCGTTCCCATGAGCGTCGGCCATCGCCGTCGCGTTCGGCGGGCTCGTGTGCCTCGCCGTCGGGCTTGCCGACGCCGGCGGCGGCATCGGCCGCATCTTCATAATACACCTGCCGGGCCGCCGCGCCGACCTCCTGCCGGGCGCGGTCCAGTTCCGCACCCTTCGTTTGGGCCAGCGGCGATCCGGCCGCGCCGGCGGCAATGCCAAGAGGAGCGACGTTCATGGAAATGCTGAATGGTGAATGGTGAATGCTGAACGGAAAACAACGACATGCTGGCCGGCGTGCCGCCGGCCGCTAAACTCTCCACTGCCCACTGTCCACTAATCCTCTCCGGGCAATTGCTGCAACATCTGATTCACCCCGGGCAGGGCCTCTTTGCGTGCGACCGGGTCTTGCAGCGTGCCCTCGACGTGGATTTGCATGATCTGCTGGCTGGCCCCGCGGAAAATCTGTTTCACCAACGGTAGATCGACCTCGCCGCGGCCGAATGTTGGGAAAAATTGGAGGCGAATCGCCGACTGAAAATCCATTTCGCCTTGGCCTCGCAGACTGATCGCGTCGCCGCGGAAGTCGATCCGATCGAAATAAATGTGCTCGCCCTCGATGCGGTAGTTGATCGAAGCGTCGCTGAAGGCGTTTTGGTCGGGCGGGCGGATGCTCAATAGTTTCAACATCGAAAGCATCACGGGCAACTGGTAGACGTCGGCATTGCTCAGCCCGATGGCGCCGCTGCCCGAAAGCGTGTTGCGCGTGCGCCCCGCGCCCTTCAAGTGGATCGAGGCGTCGATGGTTCCGCGGAAGTTCTGACGCGCCGCGCCGACCTCTTGGGCGCAGCGGGCCAGATCGGCGCCAGAAAGCGTGGCGTCGAGCCCGTACAGCGGTTCCGCCCCCAAGGTAATCCAGCCGTGGGCCGCAAGCGTGCCGTCGAAAAGCCGGGCCGTAACGGGGCGAGGCGTCTGGCGCGGGCCGGTCGCTTCGGACGCCGCAAGATTCTCCTGACGATCGACCCATTCGCCGAACAACACCTGCCGGTCGTCGATCCAAATGGGTCCGGCCAACTGCGTCAACTGACAGTCCTTGTATTTGACCGCATCGAGGGCCAACTGGCCGCGCGAACGAAACTGGCGGCCGTCGCTCTCGCCGCGCAGCCACACGCTGCCGGCGATATTTTCGGCGAGCATCTCGCCGAGCCGCAGGTTCGATTGGAACAGGCCGAGCCGCATGTCCCACTGCGAGCGTATCGCGTCATCGCCGGCGGCGGCCTGCTCCACGTCGAAACGCCCTTGCAGATTGATCGTGCCGGTCGGCCTCAGTTCTTCGACGGCCTTGCGCAGCCGCGCCGGTAGGGCCTGAATCAGCTCTCGATCGAGCCGCAGCCGGTCGGCCGACAGGGCGGCAAAATGGATCATCCATCGCCGGTCGGGCAGAAAATCGCAATAACCCTCGGCGGCCACTTTCGCGTCGCCGTGCCAACCCTCGCAACGCTCGAAGGCGACGCGGCCGTCGCGATAGGTTAGCTTGCCCTGAATGCGGTCGAGACGATACGGAATGCGCACCGGCTCGATCGACGTGTTCTGCGGCTGAGGCCGCGCCTCGACGCCGACGCTGAATTGGTTCTTTGCGGCGAAATACCGGATATCCGCGTTCAGGTCCACGGTGCCGCGCGGCTGCAAATCGCGCCAAACCTGCTGCATGTTCGGATTCAGCGCGTCGCGAAGCTCCTCGCCCAGCGTCACGTCGCGGCCGGCCAGATGCAGCGTCAGCTCATGGCCCTCGGGCCCCGGCCCCAAACGGCCGTCGCATGTGATCCGCGCTCGATCGTTGACGGCCTCCAGGTTGTTGAACTGCCAAACACCGTCGACCATCTCGACCAATCCGCGGATGTCGGACAACGTGTACGGAAACTTGCTGAAACAGACCGAGCAGCGATTCGGCACCATGCGAAGGTGTTGACGCAGGGGTTGGCCGGGCTGGTCGCGCCACAGCCGCAAAAAAAAGTTCAGCGTGCCTCGCGGATTGAGCGAACGGATCGCGTCTTGCGGCTTTTTGCTCAGCGCGGCCATCAGGGGCTCGTCGATGGCCAGCGCGTCGCCTTTGGCTTCGAGCCAGCCGGTCGGCCCCGAAAACGGATTGGCCACCTCGGCGTCCAACCGCACCGGCTGAGTTCCGCTGTAAGCCGTCAGGCTCAGCGTCAGCCGGTCGTCTTTCAGATCGAGGGCCCCCTTGCCGTGTTCGAGCCGATACGGAAACTTGCGATAGGTGAACGATACGTCAAGGCAACGAACCGAAAGCTCCGGCTGCCACGTTTCGCCGTCGAAAGCGAGTTTCACGTCGGCGTCGACCTGCCCGGCGGGCAGATAGTTGTACCACTGCTCTTGCGCCCACGGCGGAAGAATGCCCAGCAGCGCGCGGTCCAGATCGGCCTGGCGAATTTCGGCCGAAAGCCGAAGCGGACTGTTTCGCGTCAAACCCGATCCTTGCAACGTCAATCGCACCGCGGCCTGTCCGCTGCGGGCCGTCAGATTCTCGATCGCATAGCCGCCGTCGGCCACGCGCACGTCGGCCCGAAGATCGGTCAGCGCATGAGGCAGGTGGGCGTCGTCGATTCGGCCGCGAACCACGCGTCCCGCCGCGTTATATTTCCAGGGCGTCGCGGCCGACGGATCATAGGCCAGTTGAAAGCGCAGATTGGCCTGTCCTCGGACGTCGGGCAGCGGCCGCAGCTTATCGGCCAATGGCCCCGGCAGCGACGCCCGCAACTCGGGCGAAAGCTCGATGCCCTCGGCTTGGCCCTGTAACGAAAAGGCGCCGGCGCGCACGTCCAGCCAACCGTCCATCTCGATGCGACGGACGCCGTCGGCGGCAAGAGCCCCCTGCACCTGGCGGATTCCCGGCGCAGTCCCCGGCGTCGTCGCCGCGATTGGAACCAGCCGCAGATTCATGTCGCGAAAACGCATTGCGCCGGCCGGCGTTTTCAACGGGTCGAAAATCTCGATCGCGCCGTCTTCGACCACGACTTCCGGCGGCACGTCGCCGAATTGCGGCGGCGGCAACAGCTTGCCCACGCTCCACGAACCGTCGGGCCGCCGCGTAACGCGCAGCGTCGAGCGGCGAATTTTCACACGACGCACCGAAACGTCGCCCTGTAAAAGCTGTTTCCACTGCGTCGGGCATTCCAACATCGCCTCGTCGATGGCCAGCAGTTCAGGACAGGGCCCGTCCGCGCCCGGCTCGACGATCGAAACGTTCCGAACCCGGATGCCTTCGCCTTCGACCAGTTCGGCCGAGCCGACGCGAACCTTCAGAGCCCGATAGTGCTCGCCGAGCTTGTTCTCTAAGCGGCGACGAATTTCCCGGTCGACGCCGTGGTAGAGCAGCGCGGTAGCCGCCGCGCCGACGGCCGCCGTCAGCACGAGGCCCCACTTGAAACCCGTCCAGCACGTATTGATCGCCCGCGCGAGAATAAGCCAAACCCTCCGTGGTTAAGCAAGCGCAGCAGTAAGTATTTACGCCCGGC
>CAYMQL010000133.1:0-5984 GCA_964392255.1 uncultured Planctomycetaceae bacterium
GGTGTCGCGTCGTCATCAGCGGCCGACAGGAACAGAAGTTGCGACAAGCCGCCGAGACGTTTCGCGGCAGCCCGGCCATTCTCATCTGCGCCTGCGATGTATCGGATCGGCGCAGCGTCGAAGAACTCGTCGCCTGGACGATCGAGCGCGTTGGCCCGCTGGATATTGCGGTCAACAGCGCCGGAGCGAACGTGGCGAAGCGCAAAATGTGCGAACTCGACCCGGCCGATTTCGACCGGATCATGGCCGTCAATTGCACGGGATTTTACAACGTGCTGCACGCGGTGCTGCCCGGCATGAGAGAACGCCGCGACGGGCTGATTGTCAGCATCGCCTCGGTGGCGGGCAAGCGGGCGTTGCCCCTGGCCGGTCCGGCCTACTGCGCCTCGAAGTTCGCCGCCGCCGCCCTGGGCACGGCCGTCGGCTTGGAGGAACGACCCAACGGCATCCGCATCACGAGTATCCACCCCGGCGAGGTCGACACGCCGATTCTCGATCAGCGACCGGTGCCTGTCCCGGCGGAGAAAAAAGCCCGCATGGTCCATCCCGCCGACATCGGAGCCATGGTTGTCGCTCTGGCCCGACTGCCAGCGAATGTGATTGTGCCCGAGCTGATCATCACGCCCACATACCAAGAATATCTGTGAAGCCTCGCCCCCGCGGACCGCAAAAGCGTTTAACAGCCGCGATCAAGTCGCCCCGGTGCTTACACCACATTCGGCAAGGCGGCACACATTTGATCAGCTCTTTTCGTCAACGCTCCCCCGCCGTCTATGGGCGACTCCTTGAACCCTTTTTATCTCCCTCTTTTAATAACTCTGGCTTACTTACGCTTACGCCAGACATTAACTGCAAGGCCCATCAAGCCGGCGATCAGCATGGCCAACGTGTTCGGCTCGGGAATCCTCGCCATGCCTGCCTCACCGCCGTCGAAACTCGGCATGCTCTGGTTCCAGTGCTGACCCAAATACGCCAGATCGGAAATGTCCACCTTGCCGTCGTAGTTAAAATCGCCTTGCACCCAAACTTTATTTGTACCGTTCCAGTTCTGGCCCAGCGCCGCCAGGTCGGAAATGTCCACAGCGCCGTTCAATGTCGCGTCGCCGTAGAGCGTGTAGGCTACCATCACTTGTTTGGCTGCGATGTTGTCCCTCCAACCCAAAGCGTGATCGCCATCGGCGGTCAAACTTCGAAACTGACCGACATCGAAGTGGGTTGAGTTGCCGCTGTGATAGCTCACAGTCAGCAAGGTCCTGATTGTCGCGGCCGGAGTGGTGTCGCCCGTGTAGTCGAACACCAACTTGCCAGCCTTGATGTTGGCGCCGCCGATGTTCAGAACCGGGGCCTGAGCGCCGTCGCCGTTGAGTTGCAGCGTCCCGGACTCGACGGTCGTCACGCCGGTGTAGCTGTTGATGCTGCTGATGGTCACCTTGGCCTCGCCCTGCTTTAGCACGGTCGCCTCGCCTACGATGCCCTTTGTGCCAGTGACGGCGTAGTCCTTCGTGGCGTTGTTGAACGTCACACTGGTTGGCGAAACGTCGGCCGCGTTGATGTTGGCCGTCAGCGAACCGGTGGCCGAATCATCGAACACCACGTTGATGCCGTCGGCGTATTCGGCCGCGCTGCCGCCGACCGTGGCCTTCCAATTGCCCGTCGTGCCAGTGCTCCAGGCCGAGCCGACAGCGCCGGTCCAGGTCACGTCGACCGGAGTGGCGAAATTACCCAACAGGGCCACACGGAAACCGATTAGTGAAATTTGCAAAGACGGTTCTGCGCCATATTCAATATAATTATCGTACCAGGCATCGAGTTCGAAGCTGCAATCCGCGTTGTAATAGTTGTCCCAACTTCCGCCACGAAATCCAAACGACGAAACGGATGTCATCTCATCTGGAATCTCATTCCACTCCCATAAGTTTCCTCCCTGGTCGAATGTGCCATAGGGGCTTTCCGAGTTTTCGAATTGGCCCACAGTGGTTGTGTAGTAAGGACCGCCGAGAGTATGGCCATACTGATAGAAATTCGCGTTGTTGCCCGGGTCGGGGTTTACGAGATCGTTGGAGGGCGTGTTGTTCGTGCCGGTTGGATAATCCCAGTAGTTGCCCGTCGCTCCGTCATTCTTGTGGTAGGCCGCCTTGTGCCATTCGTTCACGCTGGGGATGCACCATGTGGCCGAGGCCGATCGGGTACACTCCCACTGATTTTCGAATTCATACGATCCGTATTCCGTGCTGTAGCTGTCCTGACCGTTGTGCAACCAGTTGCAGAACCGGACTGCGTCAAGGTAGCTTACGAAATTTACGGGATGATTGGCGCGATCCGCCGGCACACTGTACGTATAATGGCCCGAATAGCCGCTACGTTGAATTCCGCATCCCTCGGGATGTGAGGACATTGACGTGTGGTACAAACCGTTAGCGTCCACCGCCGCGTTGGCGTTAAGAAACTCGACATACTGTGCGTTGGTCACCTCGAACTTGCTGATTTGAAAGACGTAGTCGACTGCACCGTAGTATTTCTCGATATACACAAATTCTTCCAGTTCTTCATCGTAATATTCGAAGGAGTGATCATAGGGCGCGTTGCCTGGGTTGCCCACGGTGACCATTTCCAGGCTTGCTAGACCATTCCAGGAGCCGTCGGCATTTTGCGTGCCGCCCATGTTGAACACGTCGGCTTGGGACGACGCACATACTATGCCCACAACCATAGTTGCCAACAAGAGAACCCAATTCCGTATGCAATTCATTAGCGGTGAGCTCCACAACGGGAAAAGGGACATATAAAAAGAGAGAATGTCCAATACTGTGTTTTGTTTGTCCAGCGGGTAGATTGCCAGCAGGTTGATTAGAAATGCGTACTATCGCTAGTGTACGAACTTTGGGCTAATTTCGATATCACCCGGAATAGGGGTTGGCGAGGGCAGCGAATTTCGAGGCAACCGATTAACGGCCAGGCGAATCCGGCTGCGCGCGGCACGAGTCTTTTCGTTTTTGTCGGCCTGCCAAACAAACCCGGCTGCGTGCGATTCAAAACGCCGTAACGGGGCAAAGATGCTGCCCCATGCCCGAGAAGGGCTAAGAGGCTCTAACAAAACGGGGACGGCACCTCGCAAATCAAGTGATTTGATTTTTTGTTACGCAAGTTGCTCGGAGCCAGTCCCCGTTTTGTTAGAACCTGTAAATAAGAAGTACCGGAGGTCGGACTTGAACCGACACCCTCTTGCGAGGACTGGATTTTGAGTCCAGCGCGTCTGCCATTCCGCCACTCCGGCTTATCTGTTGGCAGTCGTCGATGCAGCGATGGGTTTCAAATCTACCCCCGCTGCCGGGTTGTTGTAATTATCCTTTTGTCTTCAGTGCGACGGTTGAAAACGGCCCTTCCGAACGCCCTTTTTGCTCTATAAACGAACAAGGCGCGAGCGAAAGAGCCAGACTATCCACAAATATGTCAAACCGACGGCGAGGCGTCAACCCGTGCCCCCCGCTGCGACGCCGTTCCAACGCAAAATCGCATGGCGGGGCGATTTGCCCGGTTTTCCCTCTTGATTTTTCCATCAATTGGACGAAAATAGAGCGTATTGAAGATTCGCCCTCCGGCGAAAGCTATATTTGAGTGTCGTATGAGTCTGTTGCACACCTATTATTGGTATTTCTACTTTACCCCCCGAGGTTTCGGGGTCGGAGGTGGTGTGTAACCGACAGGCACAAACCACAGAAGACCAAAAGCCCCGAGACCTCGCGAAGGTCTCGGGGCTTTTTTTATTTCGTTCGCGTCCTAATTCCCTACACAAGGAGTAACCATCGGTGATTATCGTGATGAAACGAGGAGCAACCCCGGAACAAATCGAGCACATGATCCATCGCGTCGAACAACTTGGGCTCAAAGCCCATCCGATCTTCGGCACGGAACGAACGGTTATCGCCGCGGTGGGCGAAAAACGCGACGAGTTCCGCCAGTCGTTGGAGACCGGGCCGGGCGTGGCCGAGGTCGTGCCCATCCTGGCCCCCTACAAAGTTGCCAGCCGCGAGGTGCGGGCCGAATCGACGATCGTGCGCGCCGGCAGCCTCACCGTCGGCAATTGCCACATCGGCATGATCGCCGGCCCGTGTTCGGTCGAGAGCGAACAGCAAACCCTGGCAACCGCCCGGGCGGTAAAAGCCGCCGGCGCCACAGCCTTGCGCGGCGGGGCTTTCAAACCGCGCACCAGCCCGTACAGCTTCCAGGGTCTCAAAGAAGACGGACTAAAAATACTGGCCGACGCCCGCAGCGAGACCGGCCTGGCCGTAGTCACCGAGGTGATCGCTGCCGAGGATGTTTCGTTGGTGGCCGGATACGCCGACGTGCTGCAAATCGGCGCCCGAAACATGCAAAACTACCGTTTGTTGGAGGCGGTCGGCGCCGAGGGCAAGCCGGTGCTGCTGAAGCGCGGGGCCAGCGCCA
The DNA here is from genome assembly GCA_964392255.1 of uncultured Planctomycetaceae bacterium. Classification (GTDB taxonomy): domain Bacteria; phylum Planctomycetota; class Planctomycetia; order Pirellulales; family Thermoguttaceae; genus CAYMQL01. The sequence continues at coordinate 4,444 of CAYMQL010000133.1, forward strand.
CGCTCGACGAGCTGCTGCTTGCGGCCGAATACATCCTCAACGCCGGCAACCCGAACGTGATCCTCTGCGAACGGGGCATCCGCACCTTCGAGGCCCACACCCGCTTCACGCTGCCCTTGGCTTCGGTTCCGTGGCTGCACGAGCGGACGCATCTGCCCGTGGTGGTCGATCCGAGCCACGGCACGGGCCATGCGAGCTTGGTCACGCCGATGGCGGCCGCCGCCATCGCGGCCGGTGCCGACGGGCTGATCGTCGAGGTCCATCCCGAGCCCGAGTCGGCGTTGAGCGACGGCTATCAGTCGCTCGATTTCGAGCAGTTCGAACAGTTGATGGCCCTTTGCAACCGCGTCGCCGAAGCGGTCGGACGAAAAATCGCCGTCAATCAGCAAGCCTATGCCCCATGCCCCGCATGAGGCGTCCGCAGCTTCGTCCGATGTGCTAAACGCGGCAAAAGGGGCCGCCGGTTACTTTGAAGGCGGGGCCAAAAACAGCCCGACCTCCGAAATCGCCGGACAAACGGCCCCTTGGGTGATGCGCAGCCGCACCTTCGATGCGGAGACGGTCGGCGTTCGCAACAGCCGCTGATTGCCGATGCTCGTGGCCTGGGCCAGCTCGACCCACTGCCCGTCCTTGTCGTAGTCGATCGCAAAACTTTCGACGCGCTGGCCCAACGGCAGATACTCGCGCACCCGAACGACGTTGAATTGGACGGGCTTGCCCAGATCGAGGACCAGTTCGCCCGTGGTCTGCGAATCGTCGGTTGCCCAGTAGGTTTCACGTTTTCCGTCGACGACGTTGCCGGGGCTAAACTCGGCCGCGTTGGCGCGCGTATTGTCGGCCGTCGCTTTGGCCCCTTGCGCAAGGTCCGTTGCAAACGTTGCGTCGAGCACCTGCCGCCATTCGCGGAGCGCCTTCGCGTCGTTTTCGTGAATTCGGCCGCGGCGGTCGGGCGGAAGATTCAAAATCAGATTGCAGCCGCGGCCCACCGACGCATAGTAGATGTCCAACAACTCGGGAACCGTCTTGACTTTGTCGTCTTCCGAGGCGTGATAAAACCAGCCGGGCCGAATCGACACGTCGACCTCGGCCGGCAGCCAATCGTCGGCCGGACGCTGGCCGGCGTTGAGCAGCTTGCGATTGACGCCGCCGGGCACAAGACCCTTCCGGGTGAGCGTGCCCCAGCAGGTTTCGCCCGCAAAACCCTTTTCGTTGCCCACCCAGCGGCAGTCGGGCCCGGCGTCGCTGAACATGCAGGCGTCCGGCTGCAACTCGCGGACGATCTGCCAGGTGTTGTCCCAGTCGTAATAGGTGCGGTTGTCGATCTTCCGCTTCGTCCTTGCGCCGCCGTAGTAGCCGTCGCCCCCGTTGGCGCCGTCGAACCAAACCTCGAACAACGGCCCGTAGTCGGTCAACAGTTCGCGCAGTTGATTGCGATAATACGCAAGATACTCCGGCGTGCCGTATTGGGCGTGATTCCGATCCCACGGCGACAAATAAACGCCGAACAGCAATCCGTGCCTGCGACAGGCGTCGGCGACCTC
>CAYMQL010000133.1:5994-6770 GCA_964392255.1 uncultured Planctomycetaceae bacterium
TGTTGCCTTGGCCGTCTTTCCACTTGCTGTTCTTGACCGAATGCTCCGTGTAGGGGCTGGGCCAAAGACAGAAACCGTCATGATGCTTGCAGGTGAGAACCAGTCCGCGCAAGCCGCCTTCTTTCGCCGCCAAAACGATCTGATCGGCGTCGAAATCGGTCGGATGAAACACGGTTGGGTCCTCGTCGCCGTAGCCCCATTCCTTGTCGGTAAAGGTGTTGGGGCCAAAATGAATGAACCCGTACGCTTCCAGATCGTGCCATCGGAGTTGCCGCGGACTCGGCGTCGGGCCGTAAGCCTCCGGCGGCGCGGCGGCCAAAGCCAAACCCGCGACCGTAAGCAAGGCAATCACCAACAATGTCGTTTTGATCCCAAGGGCTGTTTTCATCGTCGGTTCCCCTATGTTTGGTGATGTGCGAACCCTTATGATCTTAACGCATACAGAAACCCGCCCGCAAGACCCTGTCGCCGGAGATCTCGGCCGCCTCAAACGAACAAGAAAAAAGAACGCCCGACTGCAACGGCGATCCTTTGCCATCGCAGTCGGGCGGAGGGGGGAAACTCGGTTAACTACTTTCGCTTACGCCAGGCGTAAGCCGCAAGACCCATCAGGCCGGCGACCAACATGGCCAGCGTGCCCGGCTCCGGCACCACCGAAGTGGCAAAACCCGGCATGCTCTGGTTCCAGTGCTGACCCAAATACGACAGGTCGGAAATGTCGACCTTGCCGTCGTAGTTGAAATCGCCTTGGGCCCAAACCTTGTCCGTGCCGTTCC
>CAYMQL010000134.1:0-6741 GCA_964392255.1 uncultured Planctomycetaceae bacterium
ATGGCAAGCCGGTGACAGGCGAGGACATCGTCACCTCGCTGAACACCAACCGGGCCGCTCCGGCCGGATCGTCGTAACCGAGTTGCCGGCGCCATTGGATCGCCGATTCGAGCCGCCGCCGCCAAAACGCCTCGTCGAGCGCCTCGGCCGCGTTCCAAGTATAGAGCCGCACGCGAATGCGGCTTTGGCTGTTGAACACCCCGCGCGCGACGAACTTGCCCTTGTCCGAGAGCAAATCGACCACGTCGCCGTCGGCCGGTTGGCCCTCGACGCGATCGACGGCCGAGTCGAGCACCCAGGGGTGCCGGCCGTAGAAAGGTCGGGCTTTACGCGGCTTCAAAACAACTGTCGGCATAGGCTGCGTACCGCGTTTTTCGGCAAGTGCGTCTCGTTTTTTTAATGCGCGGCAGGCGGCTATATTGTTTCTCAGAAACTTGGCATTCTGAGCTTCAATAATCGAATCACTTCGACTGTTCTTCTTTGTCGAAGGCCGCGTCGAACGCCACCTTGCTCGGCTCGAAATCGAGTTTTCGCACGAAGTCGAGGGCTTCTTTGGCGCCGTGTTCGCGATCCATGCCGCTGTCTTCCCATTCGACCGACAGGGGGCCGGCGTAGCCCGCGGCCGTCAGGGCGCGGATGATTTCCTCGAAATTGACGCCCCCGCGGCCCAACGATCGGAAATCCCAGCCGCGGCGCGGGTCGCCGAAGTTCAGATGGCTCGACAGGATGCCGCTCCGCCCGTTGAGCGTCACAATCGCGTCCTTCATGTGGACGTGATAAATACGGTCGGGGAACGCGCGGATGAACTCGACCGGATCGACGCCCTGCCAAATCAGATGGCTCGGGTCGAAATTGAAGCCGAACTCCTCGCGGTACTTCAACGCCTCCAACGCCCGCTCGGCCGTGTACAGGTCGAACGCAATCTCGGTCGGGTGGACCTCCAAGGCGAACTTGACGCCGCAGTCGCCGAATACGTCGAGGATCGGGTTGAATCGTTCGGCCAGCAGGGCGAAGCCGTCGTCGATCATCTCGGCCGAAACCGGCGGGAACGAATACAAAAGCGGCCAGATGCTCGATCCGGTGAATCCGTTGACCACGCTGACGCCGAGCTTTTGGGCGGCCCGGGCCGCGTTCTTCAATTCCTCGGCGGCCCTGGCGTTGACCCCGGCCGGGTTGCCGTCGCCCCAAACATAAGGCGGTAAAATCGCCTTGTGCCGGGCGTCGATGTTGTCCAGCACGGCCTGGCCGACCAGGTGGGAGCTGATGGCAAACACCTGTAAGTTGTTCTTTTCGAGCAACTCGCGTTTTTTGGCGCAGTAATCGTTCTGGCTCAAGGCCTTGTCGACCTCGAAATGGTCGCCCCAGCAGGCCAGCTCGAGTCCGTCGTAGCCAAAATCGTTGAACTTGCGGGCCAACTCGGCCAGGGGCAAATCCGCCCATTGCCCGGTGAACATTGTGACCGGTCGCGACATGTCAAGCTCCTTGTAGCTTAGGTTTTTATGGAACGCCCGTTATTTTCGCAGATCGTTGGCGCGTTGCAAGCGGGGGCGGGGCGAGGCGCAAGCGTTCACGGGTCGGGAAAACACCGTCGTTCCACGCTCGCCCCGCCGACGCGGTCAGAAATTTTACCCGGCGGAGGTCCCGGCCGATTCCGTTGCAATCGACGGCGGCTTGACCGCGTAAATGACGACGGCGGCCAGCAACAGGAATCCGGCGGCCGTGTAGTAGGCATAGGTGAACGAACCGAAACGGTCGTGCAATTCGCCGGCCAACAGCGGCAGCAGAAAACCGCCGACGCCCCACGACGTAAACAGCAGCCCGTAATTGACGCCGAAGTTTTTCAGGCCGTAGTAGTTTTTGCTGATCGAGGGGAAGACGGCCAGATTGGCGCCGTAGTTGGCCCCGAGCAATGCCGAAAGGACCACCAACGCGGCGGTGTTGGCCAGCATCGAATCTTTCGTAAGCCGCGACAAAATCACCATCAGGCAGGCCTGAATCAGAAAGCAGCCGAAGACCGTGTTGCGGCGGCCAAAGCGGTCGGACAGCGAGCCGGTCAGGATGCGGCCGACGCCGTTGCCGACGGCCATCGCGGCCACCAGCACGAAGCCGTGCTTGAAGCCGGCCTGCTCCTCGCCGATCTTGGCAAGTTTGCTGATAATCATCAATCCCGCCCCGGCCCCGCAGGCGTAGGTGAACCACAAGAGATAAAACTGGATCGTGCCGAGCATCTCTTTCGGCGTGAATTCCTGCTTCTTTGTGCTGGCGGCGGCGGCGTTAGCGGCGGCGCCGGGCACGTAGCCCGCCGGAGGCGTTACAAGCAGTTGGGCCAACAACACGACGATCAACAGGAAGGCGATTCCGAGCCAGAAGACGGTGTTCGGAAGGCCGTAGGCGGCGATCATCCATTTGGCCAACGGCGCCGCATAGACCGGCGACAGACCGAAACCCGAGACGACGATGCCGGCGATCATGCCGGTCCTGGCGGCAGGAAACCACTTGACGGCCGGCGGCGTGGCCGAGGCATAGCCGAATCCGATGCCGGCGCCGGCCAGCAGGCCGAATCCGACGATATAGCCCGAAAACGTGGTGGTGCAACTGGCCAGAATCATGCCCAGCCCGACCAGAAGCCCGCCGAACGCGGCCACCCATCGCGGGCCAATGCGATCCTGCAAACGTCCGGCGGGAACCATGACCAGACTGAACACCAGGCACGCGACCGCATAGGGCCACGACTTTTGCGCCTCGGTCCAGGCCCAGTCGTCCGGGATCAGCTTGCTGAACACGCTCCAGGTGTACAGGATGCCCAATGCCAGATTGATGCCCAACGCCGCAAGCGTCACTCGGACGCCGAGATTCTTCGCCGACTCGACCATGCGTCACCGCTCCCTTCGTCGACTGCGCCGGGGATGGCAGCCAGTGCATATCCCCGACTGGGGGCTACTGAAAAGAAAACGCGGCCCGCATTCTAGCACGCCGACCGGCGGGCGCGTCAAGTAGCCGCGGCGGATCTCATTTGGCGGTCGGCGGGTGGGAAGCTGTGGCGAGTGAGAATAGCCGGGAGCTAACAGCTCACGGAGGGAAACCACCGACTCACGCACATTCCGGGAGCTGTTAGCTCCCGGCTATTGCGTCAATAAACGACGGCGCAAAACGGCGGCGGAAGAACCGTCGCCTATCGCACGGCGGGGCCGGCGTACGAGCCCGGCTGAACGGCCCCGATCGCCTGATTGACGTACTGGTCGGGATTCCGGTTGAACTTTTCCAACGTCGCCTCGCTGGCGAACAGATAGACCCGATTGTTGTACGAAACGCCGTGTTCGCGCAGGCCCGGCACGGCCTGACCGCGTTCGGTGGCCAGCACAATGTCGTTGCCCGAGATGACCGGAGCGTACCGGTCGGGGTCGGCAAAGAAGCGGCGTTGCTCCTCGGGCCCGCTGAACAAGTAGGTCCTTCCCCGGTGGATCCCGCCCCAGCGACGATCGCCGGCCACCCAGGCCGGCTTCTCGGCCAGCGCGACCGGACAGTAGCCGTCCAGTCCCAGCGGCGGATTGAGCGTCGGAATCGTCGGGCCGGCGTTTGCCGCAAAAGCGGGCACGCTAGGATTGCTCGGCGGCGGGCTGGTTTGCGTTTGCAACATTGGCGACGGCGAGCCGTAAGGCATCGCCGCATTCATTGGAGCCGATGCCTGCATCGGCGCCGGCTGCGTCATCAACGGTCCGGCCGGCGTTTGCGACGGAGGTTGCAAGGCCATCCCGGCGTTGGGCGGCGCGGCACTGGCCATCAGCGGCGGATTGGTCGGCGAGGCGGCCGTTTGGATCGGCGGCGGCGTCATCTGGACCGGCGCCGCATTGGCGGCGATCGGCGGCTGTGCATGGACCGGGGCCGCCGACGGCAGCGAAGGCTGCAAGGTCTGGCCCGCCGGCGCGGCCTGATTGCGGAAGAAATCGGCATAACGATCGTCAGTTAGCCCTTGCCTGTTGTTTGCGGGCTGGTTGCCGACGACCGACGGCTGCGAATTCAAACCCAACGCGGGGCCCTCGACTCCGGCCGGTTGCGCGGCGGCCGTCGCCGGTTGGCTTGGAGCGGACATCGGCGGTTGAGCGGACGGCGAGGTTTGCGGCGCAACGCCCGTGGCAGGCGTGCCGCCGGGCAACTGGGCATAGACCGGGCCCTGCTGCGGTTTCGACTGTTTTGTCTGAAGGGCAACCCGGCTCAACCGTCCGGTCAGGTCTTCGGCCCCAACCCAACCCCGCATGGTTTCGAGTACTTGGCCCTGCGGCGTAAGGATGAGCGTGGTGGGCAGGCCGGTGATGCCGTACTGTTTGGCTGTGGCCGGAAAATGATCGGCGTTGATCTTTACTGCGACATATTCCGCGGCAATGACGGAAGCCACCGAGGGCTGGTTGAGCACCTTGGCCTCCATGTTTCGGCAGATGCCGCACCAGGGGGCCCAAAAGCTGGCTAATACCAGGCGGTTCGACTGGGCCGCCATACGTTGAGCCACATTGAGCGTCGGCTCCCAGTGGATAGGCTGCTGCGCCATACCACCCTTTGGGAGTATCGCAATAGCTGCCGCGAAAGCCAGCAAACCGGCTATTTTTCGCATTTTATCAATCCTCGCGCGTGAAGAGTCAATCGGACGCCGTGCGTCGTCTGTAAGTTATCGGAACGGGGAGGGTGGGAATTTGTGCGAAAATGTATTGCTTGTGACAGAATTGCCGACTCTTCCGACGTTGCACTCTGCGAAAACGGCACATCGCGCTTGCCAACAAGTTCGAGGCGGGGTATGATCCATATGTCAGGTAAAGAGGGAAATGTTGAGCCGGCGGCTTGACACAAATCCCAGCGGGGTTAAGATACCCGTAGTTTGAGTTCTTCCTGGCAGGCAGGCGTTCTCTCGGTCCGAATCATTTTTTCGGGCCGCTTCGCAAGAGGAATGGTTCCCGACGAAGATTTGGAGACGCCTCTCGACCCCATGCTTTCTGCCTTTATTGACCGATAGGTGGTCGTTGCTGGTGGGTGGACCAGGGTAGGTCGCATACCTGCGGAAGTGCAAGCAGATTCCGTTTTTTTAGTCGTCAATCGCGACGCGCTCGATAGGTAGCTTTTTGACGCAGAATGGTCGAAGGGGCTACGCCGCGCGTTGCCGGACGAAAGGTGTTTTCTTGACGTAGGATGCTCGGTTCCCAAGACGAGCATCGACTCTTTGCCGCTTGGGATCTGGTTCTAGGCGCGGCCGGATAGCACGTTGATAACTGCGCCCCAGGAGCTTTCGGTCCAAATTATGGAAATGGGCAAAAGGAAAAAGGGCCGTCCTCGCGGGCGAGGCGGCAGCCTTGGCCAGCGCGGCGGAAGTCACTACCGGCACCACAATCGGCCGCATTCCGCGTCGCCGAACAACGCAGAGGGCCGCAACCCCGAGGCGGCCGACAACGGCGAGCCGGGACCGGTTGAACCCGGCGGCGGCGTGCTCGAGTTGCACCCGAACGGCTACGGCTTCCTCCGCAATCCCGACAACAACTACGTCCGCGAGTTGACCGACCCGTTCGTGCCCGGAAGCATGATCGAGAAGTACGGCCTCCGCGAGGGCGTGCTGATTCACGGCATGGTTCAGGCCGGCCGACGCCAGCAGGGGCCCCGGCTCCGCGAAATCACCGACGTCGACGGCATGCCGCCCGACGAGTACAAAAACGTCAAAAGTTTCGACGAGCTGACGCCCATCAATCCCGAGTACTGGCTGAAGCTCGAGGTCGGCCCCGAACCGCTGACGACCCGGGTTATGGACCTGTTGACGCCGCTGGGCAAGGGGCAGCGGGCCCTGGTGGTCGCCCCGCCGCGAACCGGAAAAACGATCCTTTTGCAGCACATCAGCCTCGGCATCTCGACCAACTACCCCGACGTCAAGCTGATCGTCCTGTTGATCGACGAGCGGCCCGAGGAAGTGACCGACATGAAGCGGGCCGTCAACGGCGAAGTGGTCGCCAGCAGCCTCGACCGCGATGTGGAAAGCCATGTGCGGCTGTCGCAGTTGGTCATCGAACGCTGCAAGCGGCTGGCCGAGATGGGCAAGGACGTCGTCATGCTCATGGACTCGATCACCCGGTTGGCTCGGGCGTTCAACAAGTGGGTCGGCAACACCGGCCGCACCATGAGCGGCGGCGTGGACATTAAGGCGATGGACATTCCGAAGAAGCTTTTCGCCACGGCCCGGTTGTTCGAAGAGGGCGGCTCGCTGACGATCGTCGGCACCGCGCTGATCGACACCGGCAGCCGCATGGACGAGCTGATCTTCCAGGAGTTCAAGGGCACCGGCAACATGGAACTGGTGTTGGACCGCAAGCTGGCCGACCGCCGCGTCTGGCCGGCGATCGACATCAGCCAGTCGGGCACGCGCCGCGAGGAAAAGCTGCTCTCGCCCGAAACGCTCCGCGCGGTGACGATGCTGCGGCGGACCCTTTCGACGATGCACCCGGTCGACGCGATGGAGCAGTTGACGGCCAAGCTGGCGAAGTTCAAGTCGAACCAGGAGTTCATCGACTTGATCAGCGCTGCCAAGGGCGCCGACTAATTGCACGGCGCCCGCCCGTTAAACTATTCGCGGCCGGGGCGGTTGCCAACGCCTTCGTCTCGGTTTATCATCGCGTTTTCGGTTTGTTGAGTTTCCAACCCTAGACCGCATTTCACAACACGCGGCGAACAAGTTCGCCGGCTAAACGGTGGTGAGAAATGCGGGCAAACCCC
>CAYMQL010000135.1:0-6667 GCA_964392255.1 uncultured Planctomycetaceae bacterium
CTGGGCCATGCTCTGAACAACACGCTGCAAGACATTTTGATCCGCCAGAAGCGGATGCAGGGCTTCGAGGCCCTGTGGATGCCCGGCACCGATCATGCCGGCATCGCCACCCAGGCCGTCGTCGAGCGGCGGCTGTTGAGCGAGGAGAAACTCAGTCGGCACGAGCTGGGCCGCGAGGGCTTGGTCGAGCGGATCTGGCAGTGGAAGAAGGATTACGAAACGCGGATCATCGGCCAGTTGAAGCAGATGGGCTGTAGCTGCGACTGGCAGCGGCTGCGTTTTACGCTCGATCCGGTTTGCGCTCGGGCGGTCCGCGAAACCTTCTTCACGCTGTTCAAGGAAGGCAAAATCTATCGCGGCAAGCGGCTTGTGAATTGGGACACCTATCTACAGACGGCCGTCAGCGACGACGAAGTGTTTCACGAACCGGTGAAGGGCCATTTTTGGCATTTCAAGTATCCGGTGGTCGATCCGAAGCCCGGCGAGCCCAAGCATGTGACGATCGCCACCACGCGGCCCGAGACGATGCTGGGCGATACGGCCGTGGCGGTGCATCCCGATCCGGCCGGCGCATTGAAAGATGCTGAAAGCGAGTTGCGGCAGCGCCTGGCTGACGCCCCGGCCAAAGAAAAGCCGGACCTTCAGGCCCAAATCGACGAAATCGAGCGTCGGCGGCGCGAAATGCTGCCGCAGTTGGAAAAACTCCGCGACATGGCCCACGCCGGCGCGAAATTGGAGCTGCCGCTCACCGGCCGGACGATCCCGCTCGTGGCCGACCCATGGGCGAAGCCGGAATTGGGCTCGGGCTGCGTGAAAATCACGCCGGCGCACGATCAGAACGACTACGACGTGTGGCAGCGGCACTTGGAGATCGGCGCGATCAACATTTTGAACCTCGACGGCACGCTCGGCGACAACGTCCCCGCGAAATACCGCGGCATGACCGTCAAAAAGGCCCGCGAGGCGGTCGTGGCCGATCTAGAGGCGGCCGGCCTGGTCGTCGAGATCGAAGACCGCGACATCGACCTGGCCCACAGCGACCGCTCGAAAACGCCGATCGAGCCGCTGTTGACCGATCAATGGTTTGTGAAGATGGACGAACTGGCCCAGTCGGCGATGGATGCGGTCGCCGACGGCCGAGTGAAAATCATTCCCGAGCGCTACGCCAAGGGCTATCAAGACTGGCTCAGCGAGAAGCGCGACTGGCCCATCGGCCGGCAACTTTGGTGGGGACATCGGATTCCGGTGTGGACGAAGAGCCTCCCCTCTCCTTCCGGGAGAGGGGCCGGGGGTGAGGACCATGTTGCATCAGCGGTGGATGTTTGCGCACATAATCAAAACAGCCCTCACCCTAGCCCTCTCCCAAAGGGAGAGGGGACTGTACAGGGATATCCTTTCCCATTCCTTTCTGCGAAGGAAAATGCGTCGGTCTGTTCCCAATGCCATCGCGATGACGCCGGAACGTCGTGCTGCTATGTGTGTGTGAAGCAAGAGGCCCCGGAAATCGAGGCGAAACTTGCCGAAAATGGTTTCGTGCAGGAATCGGACGTACTCGACACCTGGTTCAGCTCCGCCCTCTGGCCGCATTCAACGCTCGGCTGGCCGGAACAGACCGCGGAACTGAAATACTACTATCCGACCAGTGTGTTGATTACCAGCCGCGACATCATCACGCTCTGGGTGGCGCGGATGGTTTTGACCGGGCTGCACAACGTCGGCGAAGTGCCGTTCCACGACGTCTTTATTCATCCGAAAATCCTCGACGGCTACGGCGAGGGCATGTCGAAATCGAAGGGCAACGGCGTCGATCCGATCGACGTGATGGAGAAGTTCGGGGCCGATTCGCTCCGCTTCGGGCTGGCCTATATGACCACCGAGACGCAGGACGTGCGGATGGCCGTCGAGTTCGAGTGCCCGCACTGCCAGAAGCTGATCGAGCAGACCCGCCAGAATCGCATCCAGCCGCGGATCAAGTGCAAGCATTGCAGCAAAGAGTTCTCGACGCAATGGGCCGAGAAGCCCGAGGACAAGGCGCTGCCGCGCGGGGCGGTGGTGAGCGATCGGTTCGAGCTGGCCCGCAATTTCTGCAACAAGCTGTGGAACGCCTCGCGGTTCGCAATGATGAACCTCGAAGGTTTTCAGCCCGGCCTTGTGGCCGACGACGAGTTGCTGGTCGAGGACGCATGGGTCTTGAGCCGGCTGGCCACGGTGACCGGGCAAGTGACCGACGCACTGGCGGAATACCGCTATGCCGACGCCGCCCGGGTGCTTTACGATTTCGCCTGGGACGAGTTTTGCAGTTTTTACGTGGAGATGGTCAAGGGCCGGCTGCAAGACGGAAAAGGGGACAGTCCCCATTTGCCGGAACGGCCCGAAGGGTGCTGCGCACAAATGGGGACTGTCCCCTTTTCCGCCCGGCGGACCACGGCCCAGCGGGTACTGGCCCACACGCTGGATACCTTGTTGCGGCTGCTGCACCCGATGATCCCCTTCTTGACCGAAGAGGTGTGGCAGCGGTTGGCCGAGTTCGCGCCGCAACGCGGGATCGACGCGATCGAGCCGGCGGCCGAGAGCATTATGAAGGCCCGATGGCCCGAGTGCGACCCGCGGCGGCAAAAGCCGGAGATCGAGGCCCAATTCGCCCGATTCCAAGAGGTCTTGCGTGCGGTGCGCGACATCCGCGCCCGGCAGGGCGTCGCACCAAAGGCGAACATCACCTTCTCCGTCCGCTGCGAATCGGAGGTGGCGGAATTATTGCGTCCGATGGAGCCGTACTTCGAGTCGATGGCCAACGCCCGGGCGACGGGGTTTGGAACGGCAATCGAGGCCCCGCCGTTGAGCGCGCACGTTTCGCTTTCGGGCATGGACGTGTACGTCGACCTGGCCGAGTTGATCGACGTGCCGGCCGAGATCGCGCGGAAGCAGCAGGAAGCGGAAAAACTCGCCGGTTTCATCGCGGCGAAGGAGAAGAAGCTTTCCAACGCGAGTTTTGTAGATCGCGCTCCGGCCGAGGTGGTTCAGAAAGAGCGCGACAGCCTGAAAGACCTTCAAGACCAGTTGGCTGCGGCCAAGGAAGTTTTGGAGCGGCTCGGCAAATTACACAAGTAACGGATTGGCCGAGCTAATTCTGCGCGTGTCGCTGCTGGAAGAGTTCTACAAACGGCGCCGGCGCAAGCACCCAAACGCCCCCACGAGCCGATGCGGGATAGTGCCGAAGATTGCCGGTCACCAAGCATTCGGCCTTCGCGGCGAGGGCAACTTCCAAGAAGGGTTCGTCATTGCAGTCGGGCAACCGGCAGGAAAGCGGGCCTGAGGCGACCGGTTCTCCGGCCGACCGGATTTGCTCCAAGAGGCACTCGACATGGTTCGCCTGGAATTGGAAAGCGGGCCGCAGGAGCACGCCGCGATATTCGCAAAGGATTCGGGCGTCGTAGCAGAGCGACAACTTGCCGGCGGCCGCCCACTGGACGATGCGGCCCGGCGCGCCGAAGGGATTGAGCAGGCCCGAAATTAACACGTTCGTATCCAGAACGATTCTCACTACCGGCGTTCCTTGCGGTAGGCGTCGATTTCGGCCTGAACGGCGGCTTTGCTGAGTCGATGACGGCCGGCTTCGGCCGATTGCCGCTGCATGGCGTCGACGGCGGCGACGGCCCGAGCGCGGCGCAAGGCCGCCAGCGATTCTTCCAGTCCGTCAGGCGGCACGGCCGAGAGGATCGCCACCGGCTTGCCGTTTGAGGTAATCACCAGGTCCGATTCCGCGGTCAAGCGTTTCCACAAATCGGCGGATTGGCTGCGCAATTCGCGCACCGTGACAAATTGCATGGGGGAACGGCGCTCCTAATCTGTATACACAAGTGTATACCCATTTGTGTACACAGTCAAGCTCACTCACGCCGTTCTTTTTCCAGAACGACGTGGTTGCCGCGGTCGTGGAATTCGACGCGGGACATGAACGCCCGCATCAACAGCACGCCCCGCCCGCCCGGACAATGCAAGCGGGTCGGCTCGGTCGGGTCGGGCAGACTGTCGGGATCGAAGCCGGGGCCCTCGTCGGTGACCTCGACGCGGACCTTGTGCGGCGACAGCCAGCAGCAGAAGCGGACTTGTTTGGCCGCGTCCATTTGATTGCCGTGCCGAATGGCGTTGACCAGGGCCTCGTCGACCGCCAGATGGACGCCGAAGATATCGCGCCGGGCCCAATGCTGCGCCTCAAGCTGACGGAGCAATTCGTCCAACAGCCGGCGTCCGACGACGGGGTCGTTCGGAATCACCCGGTCGCATTGCCATGTCCATTTGTCGTCGGGCGGAGGCATGAGCGGCAGCGGACCAATCCCTGCGGCATCGCCGCCCTCGGCTTTGCCATGCCAAGTCAAACGGAACCGAGTTTCGCGCGCCCGAGGGCGGGCGCGCCTCTTCTCGCGAAAACTTTCCTTCAGAACGCCGCCAGCGCGTCGGCCTCGTCGTCTTTGATGTCGAACAAACGGTTGAGCTTGGTAATGGCGAAAACCTCGTAGATTTCCGGCCGGATGTTCGACAGCTTCAACTCGCCGCCGTGGGCCTTCATTTTCTTGTCCAAGGTGATCAGCTTGCCCAGCGCCGCGCTGGAAAGAAAATCGACGGCGGAAAAATTCAGCACAATCTTCTGGCGATTGTCCGCCTCGACAAGTTGGAACAGCTCTTGCCCCAACTGCTGGATGTTGATGTCTTCCACAATCTTGTGATCGCGAAAGCGGACCACCGTTACGTCGCCCACTTCGTTGATGTCCAAGCGTTGATATGCGGTCATCAGACAAAACTCCTTCAGGCGGCGTCCCGAAACGCCCAGAGGGCCGCACGCGCCGCCATTGCCCCATCATATTTCCGCCAGCGGGGGTGGTCAAGGGCCGCGACAGGTTGCGGGGATGAGAGGCGCTCACCCGATGCCGTCCTTCCGTTGGCGATTTGTTGTTTTGCCAATGTGCGCATCGGGGGTCTGCCCCGATTTTCGTGTCAGCGAAAATGGGACTGTCCCCCTTTGCCGTGGACAACCATTTTCAAAATTGGACAGCTTGTCCCACTCGGGCTGTCTGATATACTATGTAATGGGGGTGGGGTAGATGATCGACACTCTGAAGCGGATCAAGAGGGCCATTCTGACCGGCGATTACGCTTTCAGCGAGAAAGCCAGGATCGAAATGGAGGCCGACGAGATCACTGAGCTGGATGTCGTCGAATCAATCCTTAATGCGGTGGCAATCTATACAAGACAATTCGGTCTGTCAGTCCCCATCGCGGTCACGCCCGCGAGTTGTTGCACATCATCCAAAGCCCAAACCTAAACGGATTGGCCATCTACAGCAAAGGAAAACTCGTTTCCGATGCCGGCCAAGACACGTACTACTTTCTGATCTCCTCAAAACGAGCCTTGTAGGCGGCTACAATTATGAAGAACATTACAAAATGTCCGGCCTGCGGCAGCGGCAATATCAAGAGGGTGCGGCGGAAGTGGTCGGGCGAGTACAAGGGCCAAAGCTACACCGTCGAGAATCTCGAATTCTACGTGTGTCCCGACTGCAACGAGCGCGTCTACGATCCCGAAGCCATGCGGGCCATCGAGGCCAACTCGCCGGCCTTTGCCCATTCCATGGCGACAATCACGGAACGCGGGTAACACAACTTGCCGGCGCCTCAAGAGATTGCGCGGGTGGAACAGAAAAAGTAGGCATCGCGGACATTCGGCGAAGAGTCAGCCCGGGCCTTGGACGACAGTAAGCGGGGCATCACGAATAAAACTGCCACTTCCCTGCCGCATCGAAAGCGTTTTGAATGTGTTCGATCGTGGGGCGGCGCGCGTCGTCGGGCCATAGGATCGCCACCACGTCGAATCGGGCGCTGCAACGCCCCAGCAGACGATGACGCTTCAGAAACGCGACGGCCAGCCGAGTCAGCCGCCGCTGCTTGTTCTCGTCGACCGCTTCGGCGGGGTGCCCGGCCTTCTGCGATTGCCGCGTCTTGACCTCGACAAAAACGACCGTCTCGCCGTCGCGCATCACCAGATCGAGTTCGCCCAGGCCGCAACGGTCGCTTCGGGCGAGGGTTTTGTAGCCGCGACGGCGCAAAAAACGTTCGGCGGCGGCCTCGCCGCGCTGGCCGAGCGTCTTCGCCGGGAAGAGCCGCTCGCGCCATCGGGAAAGCACGTGCCGAAATTGCATGGAAGCCCAACCGGCTATTTCTCGGCGGCGCTGCTGCGGCGCTCTTTCAGACGCACCGCCTTGCCGGTCCGCTCGCGGAGGTAGTAAAGCTTCGCGCGGCGCGCGACGCCCGACCGCTTCACCTCGACCTTGGCGATGCGCGGCGAGTGCAGCGGGAACTTCCGCTCCACGCCTTCGCCCTGCACGATCCGCCGGACGGTGAACGTCTCGCGCGTGCCGGAGCCGGCCCGGGCGATCACCAGCCCGTTGAAAATCTGAACGCGCTCCTTGTCGCCTTCGAGGATGCGGCAATGCACGTCGACGGTGTCGCCGATTTCAAATTGCGGGGCTTCCGGCTTCAGGCTGGCTTTTTCGACCAGCGCCATGACTTGCTGACTCATGTTCTTTCCCTTTCGTGAATTCACAATAGCCGGGGGCCGACAGCCCCCGGAACATGACGGTGCTTGCGATTCCTGCCGGGGGCAGTTAGCCCC
>CAYMQL010000136.1:0-6643 GCA_964392255.1 uncultured Planctomycetaceae bacterium
GGAGTTTGTGTCCATAACAGATGTTTACAGCAGTGGTGCTTGCACGCACCTGATTACACAGCAAATCCCTATTGGTGCGTGCAAGCACACACCCTACCCAGCCAAGTTCCGGTGCCAGTCCATCAGGCAGCCGTCCGATCTGCGAGACTATTTGACGCCCACGGGGTTAGTATAATGAGAAGTGTCTTGAGACATTGCCGCGCTGGTGGAACGCCCCGATAATGGGGATTGTAACCATGCTGGTCGGCGGATCGAAAGGGAAGAGGGCCTCGGATGGACGTGGGCGAAGCACTGCTGCGCAAGGGCTTGCTCGACCAACGCCAGTTGGAGTTGGCCCGCAGCGCGCAGACCGAAGAGCTGCGTCTCGATCAGGCCGCGGTCCAGTTGGGATTTCTGACTGAGGAAACGGCGCTGCGCGCCTTGGGCGAAGAAGTCGGCCTTGAGTTCGTCGATCTGGTCGAGGCCGAAGTCGATCTGAGCCTTCTGAAAGACTTTCCGCTGAAGTTCATCTACCGCGAGTCGCTCTTTCCGATTCGCCGCGACAACGGCACGCTGGTCGTGGCCACCAGCGACCCGTTCAATCTGTATCCGATCGACGAGCTGAGCGTCGCCACGGGCCTGACGATCATGCCGGTGCTGGCCAGCCGCGACGAAATCGCCAAGCGAATCAAAACCCACTTGGGCGTCGGCAGCGAAACCATCGACGGACTGCTGGCGCAGACCGGCGACGACCGGATTGAATTGCCCGAGGGCGCCGACCGCGAGGCCGAACTTTCCGAGTTGGCTCAAGAGCCGTCGGTCGTGCGGTTGGTCAACGAGATTTTGCAGGAGGCGATCGACCTGCGCGCCAGCGACGTCCACATCGAGTCGCAGCGGTCGGGTCTGCGGGTGCGCTATCGGATCGACGGCGTGTTACATGCTCAGCCGATGCCGCCGGAAATCCACCGCTTTCAGGCCGCAATCATCAGCCGCTTGAAGATCATGTCGCGGCTGAACATCGCCGAGCGGCGGTTGCCGCAGGACGGCCGCATCCAGATTCGGACCGGCGGGCGCGAGGTCGACATCCGCGTCTCGGTGATTCCCATGATCCACGGCGAAGGCCTGGTGCTGCGTTTGTTGGACAAAGGGGCGATGGAGTTCTCGCTCTCAAAGCTCGGCATGGAAAAATCGCTGTACGCCAAGTTTCAAGAGCTGATCCGCCTGCCGCACGGAATCATTTTGGTCACCGGGCCGACCGGCTCGGGAAAAAGCACCACCCTCTACAGCGCCCTGCTGGAAATCAAGAGCGACGAGACAAAAATCATCACCACCGAAGACCCGGTCGAATACCAGTTGGACGGCATCAACCAGATTCAGGTGCATCCGAAGATCGGGCTGACGTTCGGCAACTCGCTGCGAAGCATTTTGCGGCACGACCCGGACATTATTCTGGTAGGCGAAATCCGCGATCTGGAGACGGCCGAAAACGCCATCCAGGCCTCGTTGACCGGCCACCTGGTGTTCAGCACCCTGCACACCAACGACGCCGCGGGGGCCTATACGCGGTTGATCGACATGGGCTTGGAACCGTTCCTCGTGTCCAGCACCGTCGAGGCGGTGATGGCCCAACGGCTGGTCCGCACGCTCTGCAAGCACTGCAAGCAGCCGTATCGCCCACAGTCGGGTGAACTTCCGGCCGATTTTCCCGTAGATCAATTGACCGGAGACAAGCCGCTTTATAAATCCGTGGGCTGCCGCGAGTGCCGGCACGTCGGCTATCGCGGCCGCGTCGGCCTGTACGAACTGCTGATCACCACCGAAGAAATCCGCCGCCTGTCGCACGAGCGCGTCAGCAGTTGGGCCATCCAGCAAGCCGCCATTGCCCACGGAATGCGCACCCTGCGCGACGACGGCTGGACGAAAGTGCTCGACGGCCGCACCAGCATCGACGAAGTGCTGCGCGTGACGAAGGGAAAGGTCGAGGGAGTGTGAGGTTGAAGGAGGATTGTTAATTGATGATTGATGATTGATGATTGTTGATTGTTGATTGACCAAGGCCATCGCTTCCAGTTCGATCGCAAGTCAATCACCAATCATCAATCAACAATCATCAATCAAATAGCCATGCCTGAGTTCAAGTACACAGCTCGCGACCAGAGCGGACAGCGACTGAGCGGCGTCATCGCGGCCGCAAGTCGCGGCGAGGCGGCTGCTGCGCTGGCGGGCAAGCAGATGTTTCCGCTTACCGTGGAAGACGCGGCGCCGGCGACCGAGCCGCGCCGCGTGCGCCGCGTTCCGCCCGCGCTGCTGGCTGTCACCTACAGCCAATTGGCCGACCTGCTGCGCGGCGGCGTTCCGCTGTTGCGGGCGCTCGAAGTGATCGAAAAACAAACGTCGCACGCCGGCCTGAAGTCGATCCTCGGCGAAATTCATCGCCGCGTCGAGGACGGCGGCACGCTGGCCGACGCCATGTCGCGCTTCCAAAACGTGCTGGGCGAGATGGCCGTGAGCATGGTTCGCGCCGGGGGCGAAGGCGGGTTTCTCGAAGAAGCGCTGGCCCGGGTGGCCGAGTTCACCGAGGCCCAGGACGATCTGAAAAAACGCACGATGGGGGCCGTCGCCTATCCCGCGTTCCTGGCCGTCGCCGGAACCGTGATCGTCGTCGTGCTGGTTGTTTTCTTCGTGCCGAAATTCAGCGATTTGTTCGGCCGGCTGCGCGAACGGGGCGAGCTGCCCCTGCTGACCGATCTGCTGTTGGCCACGAGCGATTTCGTGCGGCATTTTGGCTTGGCCGTGCTGGCTTTTGGAATTGCCGGCGGTTGGTGGATTCATCGTTGGCTTTCGACCGACGCGGGCCTCTGGTGGCGCGACCGGATGAGGCTTCGCCTACCGCTGGCCGGATCGGTCTTTTTGGGCCTAGCCGTCTCGCGGTTCTGCCGCGTGCTGGGAACGTTGTTGCACAACGGCGTGCCGATCCTCCGTTCGCTGCAAATCTCGCGCGACGCCACGGGCAACCGCGTGTTGGCCGCCGCCATCGGCAAAGCCACCGAAAACATCTCGGCCGGTCAGCCGCTGGCCGGTCCGCTTGCGGCCAGCGGGCAGTTTCCGCCCGTGGTCGTCGAAATGATCGCCGTGGCCGAACAGGCCAATAACCTGGAAAACGTTTTGCTGACCGTGGCCGATTCGATGGAGCGGCGCACCTGGCGCCGATTGGACTTGACCGTGCGGCTGATCGAGCCGATCATGTTGCTGCTTTTGGCGGGCATCATCCTGATGTTGGTCATCGCCTTGCTGCTGCCGGTCTTGAAGATGAGTACGATGGTATGAAAACAGAAACTCCCTTGCCGCAAATAGGAGTCATGCAATGAGTTGTCATCGCCGCCGCCGAAAAGGCGGCTTCACGCTGATCGAAGTCTTGTTGGTTCTGGTGATTCTGGTCATTCTGGCGTCGTTCGCCGTGATGCAATTCACCGGCGTGCAGCGCAGAGCCCGAATTCAGGCCGCCGCCACGCAAATCGGTTTGTTGAAAACGCCGCTGGACACGTACGAGATGTCGATCGGCAGTTATCCGACGACCGCCCAAGGGTTGGAGGCGCTGCGTGCGCAGCCGGCCGATCTTGCGAATCCCGCGAAGTGGGACGGTCCGTATTTAAAGAGCGAGGTGCGGCTCGATCCTTGGGATCATCCGTATCAGTACGCCTCGCCCGGCACGCACAATCCCGACGGCTACGACGTATGGTCCTACGGTCCGGACGGCGCCAACGGCACGGAAGACGACATTGGCAACTGGAACTTGGAGCAATACCGGTGAGCATCTGTCGGCAGACATCTTGGAACGCCTGGCGATTGCCTCCGAACTCCCCTCTCTCTTTGGGAGAGGGACCAGGGGTGAGGGCGGAAGGCAGTGGACAGTGGTCAGTGGTCAGTGGACAGTGGGCGGCGGATAGCTCCTCTTCCCTCTCCCCTCTCCTCTCTCCCCTCTCCCCTCGAACAGCGTTTCGACGCCGTTGCCGCGGCGGCTTTACGCTGGTCGAGGTGATGCTGGTGCTGGCGATGTTGGCCATCGTGGCGGCGATGGCTTGGCCGGCGCTGCGGAAGCCGTTTGTCCGCCAACGCCTGCGATCGGCGGCCGACGAGGTGCGCGCTCTGTTGTGCGAAGCCCGCAACGAAGCGATGCGCTCCGGGCGAACTTGCACATTCCGCTATCAGCCGGGCGGAGACCGGTTCCGCGCCGAGTTGCAGGACGCATCGAGTCCCTGGGTCGACGTCGAAAGCGACTACTTGATCGACGAAGAGGGCGGGTATTGGGCGTCGATTGATGATGCCGCGCCCGAGGCCGAAGAAAAATCGCTGCCCGAGGGCGTCAAGTTTCTCGCCGACTCTTCGGGCGTCGATGAAATGCCGAACGCCGCATCCGCCGAGTCTCCAACCTACGACAACACGTCGGCCGACTGGTCGCCGCCCGTCTATTTCTATCCGGACGGCACCGCGTCGGACGCCCGATTCTTGTTGGCCAGCGAGGGAAGCTGCGCTGTTCGCATCCTGTTGCGCGGGGTCACCGGAACCGTGACCGTCGCCGACGCGGCCTCGTCTGCGGAGTAGCCGCCATGCGGAGAGGGTTGAGAAAAGGGGACAGGTACCTTTTGCCGGAACGGCCCTGCGGGTGCTGCGCACAAAAGGTACCTGTCCCCTTTTCTCCCGCCGCCATGAAACGGGCCGGTTTCTCGCTGCTGGAGGTGATTCTGGCCTTGGCGATTCTCGCCGGCGCCGTTGCCGTGTTGGGCGAGGCGATTCGCCAAGCTCAGCGAAACGCGGAAGTCGCACGCGAACTAGCCAAGGCCCAATTGCTTTGCGAGAGCAAGCTGGCCGAAATCGCCGGCGGCATGATCACGGCGCAGTCGGTCGGCCGGACGCCTTTCGACGAGGCGACGACCCTGTCGGTGGATTCCACCGAACCGGCATGGCTTTATTGGATCGAAACCGGCGATGCCGACGAAGAAGGTTTGATCTCGGTCCGCGTAACGGTCGCGCGCGACTTGCCGCCGGAGAAGCGTCCCGTGCAATTTTCGCTGGTGCGATGGGTCCCCGATCCCGGCGCAAGCACCTCGGAAGAAGACGGCAGTAGCACGTCGACAAGCAGCGGATCTACTTCGACGGGAGGGACCGGCAGTGGCACTTCGCAATAGCGACCGCCGCGACTCGCCGCGGCCGGCCTATACATTGCTCGAAGCGATTTTGGCGATGGCGCTGAGCACCGTAGTCCTCGGGCTGGTCGCTATCGCCATCCATGTGCATCTCGGCGCAGCCGACAAGAGCCGCAGACAGGTCGAAGAGGCGCAGCTCGCCCGGGTGCTGTTGCAGCGCATCGCCGAAGACTTGCGCAACGCCGTTCCCTATGTTTCCAACGCCGCAACGACCGCAACAACCGCATCGACGGCCCTGACCACCTCGGGCACGACCACCGCATCGACGACTTCGGGCACGTCGACCGCTGCCGCCGCCTCTTCGACGACGGCGGCGCTGCTCTGCGGAGGTCTTTACGGCAGCCTTCAGTGCATCCAGATGGACACAAGCCGCCGGCTGCAATCCGGCCGCGTTTTGGCGCCGTTGGTCGATGAAAACATGCAGCCCATCCCCGCCGGCGACGTGAAAACCGTGACCTACAGCCTCGGCTCGCCGGGCACGGAAATCGCAACTTCGCAAAGCGATCGCGCCGCAGCCGTCGGACTTTATCGGCGCGAATTGGAGCGCGCCGAATGTTCGTGGGCAATGCGGCAGGGACTCTCGGACGTTCTCGGCATGGCCACCGAACTGCTGGCCGACGAGGTGACCGCCGTGCAGTTCACCTATTACGACGGCACGACCGCCTACGACGTTTGGGATTCGTCGGAGCAAAAAAAGCTGCCGAGCGCCGTCCGCGTGGCTTTAATGATCCGCCGGCCGGCGGCGAAACAGCAGGCCGACGTCGCAGAACCCCAATCGCTGGTTTACGATATGCTCGTTGATTTGCCGAATGCGCAGGCGGAGGCAAGTTCGTCGCAGTCCGGCGGCTCGCAGGCGTCTTCTTCGGCTTCTTCCTCTTCCGGCGGTTCGCAAACGCCGACCAACTAACCCGCAGGCGGCCGAATCTATGAGAAGAAAGCGACCGAGCGGGATCGTTCTGGTGTTCGTTCTGGTGGTGGTCGTCGTGTTGGCAATGGCCTGTCTCGGTTTCTGCGAACTGATGTTGAACGAGCGGCGGGCGTCGCAAATATCGGGACGTCAGGCCCAGGCCCGGGCGCTGGCTCAGTCGGGCGCGGAACTCGCCCGACAGTTTCTCGACCGCGACGCCGACGACCAGCTTGACGCGGGCGGCGTGTATCACAATCCGGCCCGATTCTATGAAGTGCTGGTGGTCGACGACGACGCGCCGCAGGAACGCGGACGGTTCACGATCGTCGCCCCTCGCATCGAAGACCGCGTCGTCGCCGACGTTCGCTACGGCCTGCAAGACGAATCGGCGCGGCTGAATCTGGCGACGCTCCTCAAAACCGAAGAAAAATCGAAGGGCGCCGCAAAGAAGATGCTGATGGCCTTGCCGGGCGCAACCGACCAGATCGCAGACTCGATTCTGGATTGGCTCGACGCCGACGACTCGCCGCGTTCGCAGGGCGCCGAGGCCGAT
>CAYMQL010000137.1:0-6615 GCA_964392255.1 uncultured Planctomycetaceae bacterium
TGCTGTTTTTCACGAACAAGGGCAAGGTCTATTGGCGCAAGGTGTACGATTTGCCGCAGTTGGCGCGCGACGCCCGGGGCCGGGCCGTGGTCAATTTGCTCAACCTGGGCGAAGACGAACAGATCACCGACTGCCGCGCCGTGCGCGACTTCGACCAGCCCGACCATTTCCTGGTCATGGCCACAGCCCGCGGACTAGTGAAGAAGACGCCGCTTGAGGCCTATAGCCGGCCGCTGCGCAGCGGCATCATCGCCATCAAGCTCCGCGAGGGCGACGCCCTGGTCGACGTGGTCGTCGCCAAGTCGGGCGACGAATTGGTGCTGGCCACGGCCCACGGCATGGCGATTCGCTTCAAGCAGTCGGACGCCCGGCCGATGGGCCGCAACAGCAGCGGAGTGAAAGGCATCAAACTGATGGGCGACGACGCCGTGGTGGGCATGGTTGTCGCTGATCCCGAAGCCACGCTGTTGACCGTCTGTGAGCATGGCTATGGCAAGCGGACGCCCTTCGGGCCGAATCTGGAAACAGAGTTTGATGAGGATTTGCCCGATGACGGCGACGAGCCCGAGTCGGCGGACGAATCCGCAAAGCCGCAACCGGCGGCCGCGCCGCCCGAAGCCAAAGCGGGAGAAGAACACGAGGAAGACGAAGACCTCTCCTCGCAGCGGTCGTATCGCACGCAGCGCCGCGGCGGCAAGGGACTGCGCGACATCAAAACGACCGAGCGGAACGGGCCGGTGGTCGGAATCTCGCGCGTCTCGGACGACGACGAACTGTTGATGATGACCGCCCACGGCAAAATTCAACGCATCGCTGTCAGCGACGTCAGCATCATCGGCCGCAACACGCAAGGCGTGAAGATCATGAGCCTCGACGACGACGACACCCTGGTCGCCGTCAAACGCGTGCCGATGGAAGAAGAGAACGGCAAGGACGAGCAAGCCTAAAAACGTGCGGATCGAAAGGCTCGCTACGGCCGCGCCCCGTCGGTCGCCTGCGCCTTGATGATCCGGCCGTCGTAGCTGGGCGCAACGCGGGCGCCGGGTGGAACCACGAGAAATCGCTCGTCGTCCCAGGGGCCGTCGACCAGTTGCTGGATAAGCCCCATGTCGCCGGCAAGTTTTTCAAATCGCCAGCCTCGATCGGCGGCTTCTTCGCGGGCGATTTGCTCGAAACGGCCGTCGGGCTCGACGCCCATTTCGATAAAGGCCATCCCGCTGTAGTTGCGCGTCATGTTGCAGAGCTGCTCGAAAAGAAACTTCGCGTTGTCTTCGCCGTACTTGGCGACCAACTCATCGAACGTGTGCGTCATGCCCGCCTGGTGCTGGATCGAGTCCTGATGAAACTGGGTGAGCCCTTCGCCGCGTTCGATCCAGCCGCTCGTTTTGAAATAGACGCCGGGGTGCGTCTGAAAGTATTCGAGGTAGCGCTCCTTGCTACCGAGAAACAGCGTGATGCAGTCATGGGCGCGAGGAACCACCAGCGGGATGCTCCGCGCGGTCAGCCCGAGCAGCCCGTTGTTGCACAGGCCGTAGCCGAGCAGAATCGCTTCGTATTGCGACTCGTCGATTGCGGCTAATCGCTCGCCGAGCCGCTCGGACATGCCGGCTTGGCCGATGTCGTGCAGACCCTTGGGCAGAAACTCGACGTCGACCTGGTTGACCGAGCGGGCCACGGCCGCGCACAACTCGCGATAGAAGATTTCGCACGCAAGCAGTTTCAGACGCACGGAAAGTAGTGGGCTAGGGTCCGCTAGGGCAGTCGATGTCCCATCTTATCGCGTTTCGTGGCGATGTACTTGGCGTTGTGTTCGTGGATTGGGCCGAGAATCGGCACTTGATCGACCACTTCCAGATCAAAACCGCCGTAGATGAAGGCGTCGGTCTTTTTGGGATTGTTCGTCAACAGCCGGACCTTGGAAAGCCCGAGGTCTTTGAGCACTTGAATGCCGATGCCGTAGTCGCGGCTATCGGCCTGATGGCCCAGCGCCAAATTGGCCTCGACGGTGTCCATGCCTTGGTCTTGAAGGTTGTAGGCCTTGATCTTCTCGACCAGTCCGATGCCGCGGCCCTCCTGGGGCAGATAGACCAGCACGCCCGCCCCCTCCTGACCGATCATCTGCATGGCCAATTGAAGCTGATCGCCGCAGTCGCATCGCAGCGAGGCCAGCAGATCGCCGGTGAAACAGGCCGAGTGCAGCCGCACCAGCGGCTCCGGCCGCGAGGCCGGATCGCCCACCACAATGGCAACCGGCTGTTGGTCTTCGTACTTCACACCGTAGGCGATGATTCGCCCCATGCCGAATCGCATCGGCAGATTCGCTTCGGCCAGGCGATAAACCAGTTTTTCGCTGCGGCGGCGATGGCGGATCAGCGATTCGATCGTGATGATTTCAAGCTGGAATTGCCGGGCCAGCGCATAAAGCTCTTCGCGCGTGGCGCGGTCGCCGCTTTGGCCGAGAATTTCAATCAGGGCCCCGGCCGGCCGACAGCCGGCCATCCGGGCCAGATCGACGGCGCATTCGGTATGCCCGGCGCGTCGCAACACGCCGCCTTCCTTCGCCACCAACGGATAGAGATGACCGGGCCGGACAAAATCGGCGGGCTTGGCCTGCGGGTTCAAAATTTCCTGGATGGTCCGCGCCCGCTCGGGCGCCGTGACGCCGGTCCGGCAACTGCGATGATCCACCGGCACGGTGAAAGCCGTGCCCAGCGGCGCGGTGTTGTTCTCGACGATCGGCGGCAGCTTCAGCCGCTCGGCCACCTCGGGCAAAACCGGCATGCAAAGTTGCCCGCGGCCGTGGGTAATCATGAAGTTGACGATATCGGGCGTCACCTTTTCGGCCGCGCAGATGAAATCGCCCTCGTTCTCGCGGTCCGTGGCATCCATGACGATCACCACGTTGCCTGCGGCAATGGCGTCGACGGCGGCCTGAATGGTTGAAAGATTCTGAGGCACTGGCGTTCTCCTTGGCGACCCCCCGCCGGATGGGCGTAGAAGCGCCGCCATCATCTATTATAGTCGTTCGCCAGCCGCCCGCCACACCCGCAGGACAGGCATCCCGCAGGAGAGACTTGATTTTTAAACCCTTATGCCACAATAGTCCATCTATTGCTGTGCGGCGTCTGGGTCGCGGACCGCAATGTCGATAATCACATAGACGGCCATAGCTCGGCAATCTCCAGTCCGGGATCGCGTGTCCAGATTTTCACATCGCGGAACCGCATTCGCGTCTGGTACATCAATCGCAGCCCGACGCGGCCATAGTTGAACACCGGGCCGCTGTTGATCAGCGGATCATCGTGGAGGTCGAAGACCCATTGGCCGTCGATAGCCGCACGGATGTGAGCGCCTTCCTTCACGAATAACAGCGAGTGCCAGCGATTGACTTCCAGACTCGGAAGCGTGGCCATGCCCATCGGGCGATTCCAGGGATTCTTCACCAGGACCTGAGTGCCAAGGTCGGCGCGGACGTCGCCGGTCCGGCGAAAGAACTCCCAATGATAGTTGCGCACCCGATCGGCGATGATCGTGCGCATGGATCCGGTGGTTCGTGGCGGGTGGTCCTCGATGAAGTCTTCTCGCTGCATGCCTGAGGCATCCACCACCAACAGCGCCAGCCCGGAATCCTGCTCCGGTCTAAAGTCGTACTGCACGGCGATGTCTCCCTCGTAGTTCTCCGGACTCCACAGGTACATGCGGGTTTCAACGGCGATCTCGTCCGGCGTCTGCACAAGCAGGCCCTCTGGCGTGATTTCGAGAGCCTTCATTTTGTATTGCTCGGTAGTGCAGCCTTGTTGGATCCAGCCATTCAGGTCATTTGGCTTGGTGAACGACGTCTGACGGGCGAGTTTCCAGCTCGAATCCGGCGACCAATCGGCGGTTTGTCTCGGCTGTACGGTGAACAACGTCCGCAATTGGGCCGCGATCTTCGCGTCGGGCACAAAGCCGGCCTGATCGAACAATTGGGCAACTTGCTCGGCAGAGAGTTCACGCGAATGAAGCTGAAGGTCGGCGAAGGCCATGGCGGTATTTCCCAGATAGAGATCGGGCCGCGGCTCTTTACAGTCGAGACGGTAGTCCGTAGCGCCGCAGAGTATACCGTTGACATATATCCGTAGCCGGTTCTCCGATTTGTTCCACGTCAGCGCCAATTGATACCAGTTCTTTTCGTAAAGAGGCAGGTGTTCGACCATCACAGAGGGGTCGAGTACGAAATCTGGGCGCCTAGGTCCAAAGGCAGCCAGCATCTGCGGGTGCCAGCACGACTGCCACCACCACGAGAACACGGCTTGGGGCGCATCGTTCCTTGGCCCGCCGTGCTCCATAGGCGAGTCTCCCAGCAACATGTACTTTCGTGCATTCGGGTCTCTGTTCATAAAAGAAGGCATACTCGCAGCCACGGCCAGGGTTTCCAGCGGACAGATCGACAAGAGCATCGAACCTTCGTTTCGACAGTGAATGTCGGTGGGGATCTTAAGGTTGGTCTTGAGGCTCAGCGGATGATAGCCCGTCTTGCCGCCGATGCGCACAAAACGATGCGGTCCGTTGATCTGCGGTTTCTCACCGTCCACCGCCAAATGTGTTTCGCTGTCCAACGCAATGGCCACAGCAGGCTCCGGCCCGGTTGTCTGTGGCTTGCTTTTGGGCTGAGCCGCCGCTGCTTGAACCGCACTCAAGAGAATCACAGTGAAAATGCCAATTCGCATGACAGCATACTCCTGCACCCTGGGGTTTTGTGTCTTCCGCGACGATATTATCCGACATTTCCCATTCGTCCGTGCTACGCATGCGCTCGGCCGACTGATGGCGGTGGCGTTGCAAGCCATCCGATCCGATCCAAAATCGCCGCGAAAGAACTTGGGGATTTCCGAACGCCGATACCGCTCAATCACCGGAAGCAGCGCCCGCCGCCAGAACTTCGCACTATGGTGACAGCCTCCGAAGCAAGACCGCCGAACCCGCAATTTCGCCCACAAGGGCGTGCTAGGGCCCTTTGTCTCGTTTTTGGGCCCGAAAGGCCATCAGCAGCATCAACCCGCCGAACGCGGCCAGCGCCAGTCCCCACCATAGATTAACGTTGATGCCCAACGAACGCTGATAAAGAGCTGCGTCGGATGCGGTCGCTAGGCCGTATACGGCCATCAGGACGCCCACGACCAGGAACATCAATCCCATCGGCCAACGGAGATCGAGCATGGGAGGTCACCTCGGTTGATTACCAGAAAATGTAGTTGAGCACCGCACAGGCGACAAGCAACGCAACGCCGAACACGGCGGGGCGCAGATACCACGCCTGATCGCCGTCGGCCACCTTCGGCGTCAGCGAGTAAACGAGCCCCTTGAGCTCATCGTCCGACTTTGTGCGCTGAGTGGCCAGCGAGATCGCAATGGTCAGCACCAAACAGCCCGTGAAGGCAAAGCTGGCCAGCCAGAAATTTTGGGCCATTTCGCTTGGAAAGGTTTGCAACGTGGCGAGATACGCGCCTTTGATGCCGGGCGCGTTGCCGGCGGCTCGGGTGAAGGCGTGGAACAGAACCGAAATACCCGTGCCGCCCAGCAGGCCGAAGAACGCCCCGTGGCTTGTGGTCCGCGCCCAGAACATGCCCAGCAGGAACGTGGCGAACAGCGGCGCGTTGACGAAGCCGAACACCAACTGGATGATGTCCATCGCATTGTCATAATTCTTGGCCACATAAGCGCAGGCTACGCTCAACACGATGCCCACGACGGTGACGACGCGGCCCATCCACATGTAATGGGCATCGCTTTTATTCGGAGCGAGGTAGGCCTGATACAGGTCGTAGGTCCAGACGGTGTTGAAGGCAGTGACATTGCCGGCCATGCCCGACATGAACGAAGCCAGCAGCGCCGTCAGCGCCAAGCCGAGCAGTCCCGGCGGACAATATCGCTGTGCCAATGACAGAATAACCCGGTCGTAATCGTTTGCAGCGGCTTCTTTAAGACGCGTCTGAATAGCTTTTTCTGAGAGCGGCGAAGCTGCGTTTTCGATGACGATGGCCGCCAACTTGGCCGGTCGGAATTTCACGTCTGCGGCTTTGCCAATGGCTGTCATGGCTTCGGCCGCCGCAGGATCGAGTTTCTTAGAGGGTTCTTTCGACTCCTCGAAGGCGGTAATTGCAGGGGCGAACTTGCCGGCAGCCTTGACTGCTTCCACCGCTGTGGAGAGGTTGCTCTTGTCAATGCACTGTCGGGGCAACTCGAAACCATCTTTGTGGAGCGAGGCCAATCCCACGGCCAACATACCAGGCAGAATTACCAGCACAGGCAGCAACATTTTGGGCACGGCACCGATCAACGGCGTGCGCCTCGCGGCCGTCATGTTCTTAGCGGCCATCGCCCGCTGAACCACCAAAAAGTTCGTACACCAATATCCGAACGAAAGCACGAAGCCAAGCCCGAAAAGCATTGAGAACACGTCGACGCCCATCGGATTGCCAGACATGCCGCCTAACAACGGTTTCCAGACGCTAGTCCATGCGTCCGGTGGATACGTTTTACTAATGTTTTCCGTCAGTCCTAGCGAATACGGTGAAGTAGCTACCTTGGCAAGCGACTCCCGCAACGGCTCCCACCCACCGATATCCTTCATCC
>CAYMQL010000138.1:0-6607 GCA_964392255.1 uncultured Planctomycetaceae bacterium
CCGCCGTGCTCGCTAAGGATTTTCTGGCTGACCGGCAGCCCGAGCCCTGTGCCGCGGCTCTTTTTCGACGAAACGAACGGGCTGAACAGATGCTCCATCTGGTCGGCGGCGATGCCGGGCCCGTTGTCGTTGATCGTGATGTGAACCAGCCCTTGTTCCGCGAGATACTCAGTGGCGACTTCAACGCGGCGCGGCGGCTCGCGTTCGCCGACGGCGTCGATGGCGTTCGTCACCACGTTGAGCACCGCGCGGTGCAGCCCCTCGGGATCGAAAACCAGCTCGGGCATCGGTTCGCCCGGCCGCCAGATCAATTCCGCGTCCGCCTCGTCCGCCCGAACGCGCATCAATTCGACCACGTCGGCGACAACCGTATTGAGCTGGGCGGTCATCAGGTCGGGCTCGCGTTCCTTGCTGAACGTGAGCATGTCCATCACCAGGGCCGAGATGCGGTTCTGGTTTCGATCGACGATGTTCCAGCCTTTGCGCAGCACTTCGTCGTCGTGTTCTTTCAGACCCATCTCGATCAAGTAGCTGCCGCCGCGGATGCCCTGCAAGATGTTTTTAATGTGGTGCGACAGCGTGGCGACGGTTTGCCCGATTGCGGCCAGCCGCTCGGCCTGAACCATTGCGGAATAATACCGGGTATCCTCGACGGCCAACGCCGCCTGATGCCCGATGGCGATCATCAGCTTCAGGTGATCTTCGGTGAAGCGGTTCGTGCGGCCCTGGCGCAGCAGTTGTTGGGCCGAAGTCGAGGTGTCGATGTAGATCGCGCCCACCACGTCGTAGCGGCCCTGCATCGGCACGCAAATCGCTTCGCGGACGCCCATCTGAACGATGCTGCCGCCCGCGTCCCAGCGATTGTCCTGCCGGGCGTCGCTGGTCAACACGCCCTCGTTCCGCCCGATCACGTAGTCGAGAATCGTTTTGCTGATCGTGATGCGTTCTTCGGCCTTGACGTCTTTCCGCGTGCGCCGCACCTTCGGCTGAAGCGTTTTGGTCGCCGGGTCCATCAACATGACGCAGCCGCGATCGGCCTCGACCCACTCGAAGATCAACTCCATAATCCGCTGCAACAACTGGTCGATGTCGAGCGTATGGCTGACGGCCAGCGCCGTGTGATACATCACTTGCAAGTTGCTGCGCGCCCGGGCCAGCCACGAATCTTGCGGAAACTGCGACGAGGGATCGAAAATGCGGCTTCCCTCTTCCTGCGTAACCGAGTGGACGATCCGGGAGCGATCGGCCGAGTCGTCCAGCGGCCCGATGCTGATGATTCGCGCCAGGTCTTCGGGCGTTTCTTCGGCCGGACCCGTATAGAGCATCAGCGTGCCGCCAAGCTGAATTTGGTCGCCGCTGGACAGAGCGTGCTGCTTGATCCGCTGGCCGTTGACGAAGGTTCCGTTCGAGCTGCCGAGATCAGAGACGACGTAGTCGCCGTCGGTGCGGCGCAATTCGGCGTGGTGGCGCGAGATTTCGTTGTCGTGCAGTTGGTGCGTATTCGAGGCGTCCCGCCCGAGCCGGACGTTCGGCTCAGTCAGCTCGAAGCGGCTGCCCTGATCGGCTCCGCGAATGACGAACAACGTCGGCACGACCCAAATTCCCCGCTCGAATGTCACGGTCCAACAACTCTTCGATTTTACGAATCAGGGGGCCGTAATGATAGGGCTTGGCGACGAATTCCCCCCGGGGCGGCTCGGCATTGCGGCCGCGCAGATTGCCCAATAGGATTATTCGGGGCTGATAATCCGACGGTCCATCAAAAAACATTTCCTGCCTGCGTGGCTCGCCGCCCGGCGCGTCGTCGATTTCCAGATCGAACACGATCAGGTCCGGCTCGTGCCGTCGGACCAGTTCCTGGGCCGCGGCGGTCCGGTGGGTCGAAAGCGTCCGCACCCCGCGCCGCTGGAGCACGGTTTGCAGCACTTCGCAGGTTTCTTCCGAGCGATCGACGATCAAAACGCTGGGTTGGCGATCCAAGGCGTGCGCCCTCCGTGGCGGTTGCAGGCCGGGCTTCCTTGCCCGACCGAAGGGTAAAAAGATAGCGTCTGCCCCCAACCGCTGCAACCGAAGTTTGCCGATCGGGCTATTGGCTTTCAGGTAAATAATGTCGCAATAGCCGGGGGCTAACAGCCCCCGGAATGTGCATGAATTGGCAATCACGCTCCGGGAGCTGTTAGCTCCCGGCTATCTCGATACGACATGACTTGCCTGATGCGCAATAAAAAAACGTTGTCGGAAGTTTTCCCCGTGTGGTGAAAAATGCGGCCCCAAACCCCGCAGAAACGTCGGCATTTTGTCAAAAAACGGCCGATTCTGTGAATTGTGCAATTAGCGGTCCAGAGTCCGCCCTTGCTGAAGCGATCTGTCGGGCATCCCTAACCCCCTGTGCTGCAATGGTTTGCAAGCCGTCCTGATGTCCAAAATTATCTGCTATTTACCCAAACGCCTTTAGTCGGCAGAATACCGCCTCGCGTGGGATGCGATTTCCGATCGTATTGAAGGACCCAGTCGGCGTGGCGCGCTAACGGGAGTGGCCGCCTACGAACCAGGGAAGGCCGACTCAACTGCAAGGAGTGCTGACGTGAAAAAGTCTTATCGTTGGGCCGCACCGGCCATCGTCGTAGCGTTGGGGTTTCTCGCGTCGCCGGCCGCCGCACAGGCGCCGAGCCGTCCCGTCGGGCCGAGCGTCGCCCTTTTGGATGTGAGCTACATTTTCAAGAATCATGCCCGCTTCAAAAGCATGATGCAGGACATGAAGGCCGACGTCGAACGCGCCGAGGGGCAGGTCCGAAGCGAACGCGACGCCATCGGCAAGCTGGCCGAACGGCTGAACGAATTCCGCAAAGGGTCGGTCGAGTACAAACAACTTGAGACGGAGCTGACCAAGCGGCAGGCCGACCTTTCCGTGCAAGTCACGCTCCAGAAGAACGAATTTCTGCAACGCGAAGCGACGATCTACCACAACGTCTACGAAGAGATTTTGCAGGCCACGGATTACTACAGCCAGCAGAACGGCATCAGCATGGTCGTTCGCTTCAACGGCGATCCGGTCGACGTTCAGCGGCCCGACAGCGTTCTGGCCCACATCAACCAGCAGGTCGTCTGGTATCAGAAGAACATGGACATCACGCCGGCGATTTTGCAGGAGCTGAATCGCAACGCGGTCAACCCCGGTCCGGCCCGCGCCGCGCCGACCCGTCCGGCGACCGTTCCCTTCAACGGCATGAGGTAAGCGTAGCATACGTTCGCCGGCGGCCGGACCAAGGACGGCCCGATCGACGGCGAGAAACGTTCTTTTCGATTCAAGTCACGGACGACTGGCGCAACTGGATGTACGCAACACGTAATCAGCGAACGATCGTCGCCCCCGCGGTGGTTTCGGGGGTGGGCTACTGGAGCGGACAAGACGTCCTTGTCGAATTCCGGCCCGCCCCGGCGGATACAGGCATCGTTTTCGTCCGCGCCGATCTGGACGGCGCGCCGCGGATTCCCGCCACGGTCGGCCACCGCGTCGAATCGCCGCGGCGGACCACGCTTCGCTCGGGCGAGGCCGGCGTCGAAATGGTCGAACACATCCTCAGCGCGCTGGCCGGCCTTCAAATCGACAACTGCGAACTGTGGGTCGATCGGCCGGAAATGCCCGGCTGCGACGGTTCGGGGTTGCCGTTCGTCGAGGCGCTTCGCGCCGTCGGCACCGTCGAGCAGAACGCGCCGCGGCCCTGCCATGTTGTCCGCCGCACCATTCGCCTCGGAAACGGCGAAAGCTGGATCGAAGCCGGCCCGTGCAGTTCCGGCAAAACCATCTTGCGCTACGATCTCGATTACGGCAGTGGAAACCCGATCGGGCGTCAATCGCTCGAAGTCTCTTTGTCGCCTCGACATTTCCATCTAAATCTGGCGCCGAGCCGGACTTTTATGTTGGAATCGGAGGCGGCGGCCATGAAAGCCCGCGGACTTGGGGCTCGCGCCTCGTGCAAAGACCTGTTGGTTTTCGGCAGCCGCGGGCCGATCGACAACGCGCTGCGTTTTCCCGACGAATGCGTGCGTCACAAGCTCGTCGACCTGGTCGGCGACTTGGCGCTGGCCGGCTGCGATCTGGTCGGCCGATTCGTCGCGTATCGCAGCGGTCATCGGCTGAACGGCGAATTGGTCCGCGCGCTGGTCGCTCAGCGTTCGGCTTGCGAAGAACACAAGCGTTGTGCGTAAAGGAATATGCCTTATCACGCCCCATCTCTCACTCCGAGAGCAGGCACAATCAGCACCGTGAAGGAGTCACGGCCATGGCCACTTGTTTTGCCGACACTGCGATGATCGATAGCCGCGCCGAGATCGACGACGACGTCGAGATCGGCCCATTTTGCGTCATCGGTCCCAAGGTCCGCATCGGACGCGGAACCCGATTGGAGAACAACGTAACGCTGTTGGGCAACGTTTTCATCGGCTGTTATAACCACATTTATCCAAATGCGGTCATCGGCGGCGAGCCCCAGGACATCAGCTATCGGGGCAGCGACACCAAGGTGGTCGTCGGCGATCACAACATCATCCGCGAATGCGTGACGATCAATCGAGCCTCGGAAAAAGAGGACGGCGTCACGCGCGTCGGCGATCACAACTTTCTGATGGCCTGCTGCCACGTCGCCCACGACTGCCAGCTCGGCAACCACATCATCATCGCCAACAACACCCTGCTGGCCGGCCACGTTCACGTACACGATCACGCCTCGTTTTCGGGCGGCGTGGGCGTGCATCATTTCGCCACGATCGGCAGCTATAGCTTTATCGGCGGCCTCAGCGCGGTCCGACACGACGTGCCTCCCTACATGCTCGTCGAAGGATTTCCGGCACGCCCGCGATGCATCAACGCCGTCGGGCTGAAACGCAACGAATTTTCGCCGCAAGTCATTCATGCGCTGGCCGAGGCCCACCGTTTGCTCTACCGCGCGAAGGTCGGCCTGGAAAACGCATGGGAAATCTTGCGAGCCAACGGCCAACTCGTGCCGCAAGTCAACCACCTGTTGAGCTTCGTCCAAGGCCAGCACGAAGGCCTGCACGGCCGCGGCCGCGAACGGCGCAGAGCAGCGTAGGGAACAGTGGCTAGTGGCTAGTGGTCAGTTCAACGATGCTGATTGATAGTCCGCACAATCAAGAACTGAAAACTGACAACTGATTACTGAAAACTCATTCAAACCAGCATGAATCCTTTGCGATTGGCCGTCGTCGGCGCCGGACGCTTGGGCCGATTCCACGCCCAAAAGCTCGCGGCGCGCAACGACGTGAAGCTCGCGGCCGTTGTCGACCCTGCGCCGGGCAATCGGCAGCAAGTCGCCGCCGAATGCGGCGCCGAGGCCCGGGCCGACTACCACGGCCTGCTCGATCAAATCGACGCCGCGGTCATCGCCGCCCCCACCAGCCTGCACCACGCGGTCGCGAGCGATTTTCTCGAGGCAGGCATCCACCTGTTAGTCGAAAAGCCGCTTTGCGCCACGCACGCCGACGCCGATCGACTAACGGCTATCGCACGGCGCCGCAATGTCGTGCTTCAGGTGGGCCACGTCGAACGCTTTAATCCCGCCTTCGATGCGGCCGCCGCCCGGATTGCGCAGCCGAAGTACATCGACGCCGTCCGCACTAGCGGCTATACGTTCCGCTCGACCGACGTCGGCGTCGTACTCGACCTGATGATTCACGACATCGACTTGGTGCTATCGCTGGTCCAAAGTCCTTTGAGAAAAGTGGACGCCCTGGGCGTGTCGGTGGTCGGCGGGCACGAGGACGCGGCCAACGCACGGCTGGAATTTGAGTCGGGCTGCGTCGCGACGCTGTCGGCCTCGCGCGTCAGCTACGAGGCGGTCCGGCGGATGCAAATCTGGTCGGCCCAAGCGTTCGCCGCAGTCGATTTCGCCGCTCGAACGACGACGCTGGTCCGCCCCAGCGAAACGCTTCGGCAACGCCGCTTCCAAACGGAAGGACTGACGCCCGATCGTCTCGAACACTATCGGCAGCACTTTGCCGAAGAGCATCTGCCTCGCGAGGAACTGCGTTTCGACGCCGTCGACGCCCTGGCGTTGGAAATCGACGACTTCGTCGAGTCGATTCGTTCAGGCCGCCGGCCGCGCGTCGACGGCAAAGCCGGCCGCGACGCCTTGGCGGTTGCCGAGCAAATTCTCGATCGCATCGAGTCGCCGGCTAGCGAGAGATTGAACCGACTCGCAGCGGCAGCGGCGTAAGTCCTACGACGTTGGTGCGCATTGCCAAAAACTTGTCGGCCGAGGCAATGCAAAGCGTGCGAAAATCGGGGCCGCCGAAGCAGCAGTTCGCGGCATGAACGTCAAACCGGCCGATCGGTCGGCTGGCACGGTCAAAAATCTTCAGCCCCGCCTTGCCGCAGCAGACGTACAGATTTTCGTGTTCGTCGAGCGTCAGACCGTCGGGATTCGCTTCCAATCGATCGATCCAAAGCCGCTCGTTGCCTAGCCGACCGGGGCAGGTCACGTCGTAGCGCCAAATGGCCTGGCCCCGAGCGTCGGCCACATATAGCGTGCGATCGTCGGCCGAAAGCAGCACGCCGTTGGGCTTGTGGCAGACGGTCGAAACGCGCGTC
>CAYMQL010000139.1:0-6580 GCA_964392255.1 uncultured Planctomycetaceae bacterium
GACGGCCGCTGCGTGTGGTACACCTTGCTCACTGACAATGCGGACGTTCCGCTCAGCCGGGGTTTCGGATTTTCTTGGTAGCATGTGATGACTCCTCTTCAGTTAGCAGTAAAATGTTGACTATCGACGCGCTGCCAGATTGTCGGGTGCCTCTGGCGGAGGCTGGGGATTTGCACTTCGCGCACATAGCGTGCCGAAGGGGCTTTGACGACGTAGGACTTCAACATCCGGTAGTCCACCGGACGCGCTTCGCAGACCAGGGCGTGAACCGTTTCGCTGTCAAGCATAAGATGTTCTCCATCGGTTGATTCAGGTGTCAAGAAGGTTTTAGAGAGGACCGTGGTCGGGGCAGCCACAAATTGCCAGACTGCCGCTGGCCACGACGAAGCTGGCAAGGGTTACCGACCGCTGTTTGGCAAAGGCTTGAGACCGAAGATTTCGGGCCGTTCCCGCCGGAGCCGCAAAAATTCTTCTTGAGGCATGTTCTTCAGTAGCTTTCTAAGATCGGTCGTGGAGTCGATCTTGGAAGGCGGGGCCAGCGTGGGCTTCGACCCCATCGAGGCCGTGAAGAAATTGTCGTAATCCCGGTTTTGCTTCAAATGCCAGACCGCCTGCGCGGGACTGTGGTGGACTTCCTTGCCGTCGTCGCCGATTGTGACGACGCGAACGATATGCTTGCCGTCCGCTTCGACGAGTCGCGACTTTCCTTTCAAGAGCGTGATGATTTGGTCGGCGTTGAACGCGCCGCCTTCTTCGGCCGCCCTGCGCAATTCGTGCTCGATCACTCCGTCGGCGTGGAGCCGTTGAAACTTTTCGGCCCGCGCTTCGGTTTCGGCAAGGCGTTGTTCCCATTGTTCGGGAGTCTTGGGAGTGTCAGCAGTGTCAGGAGCTTCGGACATGATGAAATCCTTTCGTTCGGGGCGAATGTTGGTTGCGCGTCCGGTCCCCCGTAGACCGGTTGCGTTTGGTAAATAGCTCGGGCATGTTTTTCTTCCAGAATCGCACGGCCTGCTCATAGGTCATAGGTAAGCAGCTTGGGTGTTTGCTCATGTTCGTTTTTTGCGTTTATGAAGGCAGTGTCGAACCGCCGGGCGATGTTGTCGATGTGCAAATCGGCATCTGGCAATTGCCGTATTTCCTCGCAAACAACCGCGATGATTTCCTGCATAAATACCCGCAACGCGCGACGCCCCAACAATTCGTTGCTGGCTATTGCGTGGTGTTCCGCTGCCAGCGACAACCGGACGATGACGTTCAGAAGTGTCGCACACAAAGTCGGATTGGTCAGTGCAGATCGCTCGGCGAGGAGTCTCGCCAATCCGAGTTCCCCGCTCACGTCCGAAATGCTTTCGGCATCACGGCTGGACAACTCCACAAGCCTTTTCTGCGCCAGCTCATCAGCGAGGCGATATTGTTGAGCCTGTTTGGTGTCTTCCACTTGCGTGTGTTGATTACTGGAATCGAGCAGGTGTTGCGGTTCGTGGTCCATTGCATGAATCCTTTTCTGTTAAATGGTGTATTGACGCGGGCGCGATTAGGCGACGGTTTCCAAAACGATGACCCGTCGGCCCTCGCGGCGTTTGTACAATACTCTGATCTTGTGCTTCAGGAGATCCGTTTTGATCCCTTTCAATTGGCGGCCGAAATGCGTGACAATGCTCGACCATTCGCCGTGCGATTGCCCCAGGGCGACGATCAACTCCTCGGCCGTTCCATGCCATTTCTTTCCGCCCTTGGCCAGCGCGAGCACCGCTTGCAGCAGCGTTTTGCGGCCCTCCCGCTCCTCCGATTCACGGCGTTTGGCGGCCAGCATGGTCTGTTTGACCGTCGTGGTGAGCACCGGCAGGTAAAGCCGCTTGAAGCCCTTTTCGGGCAGGTCCAGCGCGTACAATCGGCCCAGAAACTCCGGGGCCTCGCGTTCCAGGGCTGGCACCAGATCGTGGTCCCAGTCGAGCCAGTCCTCGGGGGCCAAAGGCGGCACCTCGATCACCACCACGCGCGTGTCGCCCAACTCGAACGGGCAATTGTCCTGCTTGTTGCCGCTTTGGGTGAAGTGCGCGTAGTTGGGGATGCTGTAGCCGTCGCGCCGCATAGCACGAATGGTGATGCGCGGGGCATCGACCCATTGTTTGATGCGGAGGTACGCTTCCCGGCTGAGCGCCGCCTCCTCCAACCAACAGAAGACGGCCCCGGCCAGTTGCAGGTTGAATTTCTCTGCAAGGGCCAGCTTGGCGTCGGCGCTGCCGCGCTCGAACACCAGATTGACCGCGCGTGCGAAAGTGCTTTTTCCCGTCTCCTGCCCCAATTCCCCCTCGCTGACAAAGAACAGGTAAGGCAGTTTCTTCTTGGGGAAACGGAACATTCGGGCGGCATACCATCGCAGGTAATCGCCGCCGGTCAAAATGCCGCGATCGTGGCACCAGTCATTTTCGGCGACGGCCTCGTCCAGCCCCAAGCCGCAGTGATTGAAAATGCGGTCCCAGTAGGGCGTGGGGCCAGGTTCGCCGATAGAGAACCGAAGTCGCGCCCCGCGAACGTTCCACTGCCGGTTACACAAAAACTCCTCGTCAAACGGCTCATTGACCTCGTACCAGGGGCGGCGGCCAATGTTGCCAAGTTCCGCTTGGGCCTCGGTCTTGCTCATGCCCGTACTCATCAGCACGGCGCAAGCCCGCCCGTCACTTGCCGGGCACCACTTGCCGTTTTCCGCCTTGACCATGAAACCGCCGTCCTTGTCGATCCCGTCGTCATTGTTGCGGACGTGACGGACGATGTGGTCATGTTCGTATTCCGGGCCACTGCTTTGCGGCAGGCTGAAAGAAAGGCTTAAACGCCGTTCTGTGGTGGCCCAGCCTTCCGGCGATTCTTTCTTCTTTCGCTCGGCCACCGCAATCAACTTGCCTTTGTCAACGGTAAAGTTGATCGAGCGGTCGTCCAGGTCGGGGAGTTCAAGGCCCAGTGCGCTGGCGGCTTGCTGTGCTTGCTCGACGTGCTGGAACGTATAGATGCCGTTGCCCTCCACGGCACCGGCCGACAGACAGGCTGTCCGCAAGTTGGGCAGTGCGTTGAACACGATGCAGGGGTTGCTGTTGGCAGTCGTGGACCAGCAGGGGGCCTCGGCCGGCGTCTGGAAGCGGACGACGAAAAATGCGCCGCCGGGGCGGAGGAACATGAAACAGTTAGGACGGGTCTTGTCGCCGCCTGGCGAGGTGGTCTTGAAAATGCCTAGCAGGCCGAGGGCCTCGTGGACCTCCGCCAGCCCCGCCGTGTGCGTCAGATAACAGTTCTTTTCCGCGTTCCAAATTACCACCCAACACCGCTCGCGCAATTCGTCCAAGACGCGGTTGTGTTCAGCGTCCCTCTTGACAATCGGGAAGGCGGAACAGAATTCGTCCCACTGGTCGCCAATATCTGCGTCTCCAGTATCCAGGCTCTTGCAGGTCCGCGGCGGCAGCACGGCGGCCCGCCAGCCGGGAAGATCGGCCTCGGTGAGGGTTTGAGTGCTCGCCTGCAATAGCTCGTAGGACCGCTTTTCTTCCGAAGCTCGCGTGGACCAGCAGAACAGGATCGCGCCGTAGGCGTCCACGTCCGCCGAAAAATCCCGACCTGTGTCCGCCGAAATCTTCGCCAGCACCGCGCGAGCCAAAACCGCGTGGACGGTATGGTTCTCGGTCGGAATGTCCGTCAAGGGGACATAAACGTGAAAGCCACCGCCCCGCGTGCTGCGTCTGATCTCGACATAAGACAGCTTGCGCAGTGCAGCGAGCACCTCCTCCAACTGCTCCGGCGTCAGGCCGTCCTTGTGGCCGCCGAGAATCGAATCCAGATCGTACCCGACCCACACGGAGACGCGGCGCAGCCAGTCCCACCCGCTCATGCCGAAGTCGGTGGCGTACCACTCCGGTGGCCACGGCAGCCGATAGTCTTCCCAATACGGCTCCGTAGCGGCCTTCTTTGGGATGCGGATGTCCCAATAGTTCCGCGTGCCGTCGGAGTACATGCAACCGCTATCTCCGACCGGCTCGCCGCGCTTCACCAGCAGTTGACATTCCATCGCCGGGCTGTAGCGGCCTACCAGATCGGCGCTCAAGACCGTCTTGTGACGGTCCAGGAATAAACACAGAACTTCGGTCACGGGCTTCAACATGGTGCATCTCCATTCAGGCGCTCTCGGAAACGTGGATGGGAATGCCCGCAGGTGGGAGAGCACCTTCAGACCACCTGCGGGCTGCGTCTCTGCCGGGCCAAGGCTGACGCTGTTATGGGGTGTTTCTATGGTCATTGGCGGCGGTGACAACAAACTTTTGTTGTCACCTTGTTGTCATGCGTTTAACCTTTTCACAGCAAAGGAATTACAGCCGAAAAGGCCGGTAACAACCACGATCTTTCTTGGTTGTATATGTCTGTGTGATACGCAGGCGGCGCACGGCGCGCGCTGATTACTCTCAAGTGAGGTGCTTGTTGTCACCGGCTGGTTTGTGGCGCAACCTACAGTTGTGAAAGACCTTATGGCTGGACAACAAATGTTTTGTTGTCACTTTGTTGACACCGTCGCTTCTGGGTGGCAAGCTACCTGCTCGCAGCTTGAATGTGGTGGGCTGAACATGGCGGGCCTGAATACAGGTGGATTGAATACGGTAGTGGTTGTCATCGTGTCCACGCTACGGGCCTCAAGAAGGTCACACGGCCATCGTCAGCCGCATCCGCCCGGCCTCGTCCACGGTCCACTGACGGGGTGGTTGGAAGCTCAACCCCACGACGTACACCACGCGATCACTGTCCTTGCCGAGGATGTAGCCGCCGGCCTCAAGCTCGCGGGTGATTCGCCAGCGCGGCCACAGGCGAGCGTCCCGGCCGCTGAGGGTCAAGCGGAAGCGGCCGATCAAATCGCACAGCTTGAGCCTCGCGTCAGGCCGCTTGTGCGTGTTGGCTTCCACAAACGCTTTCAGAATCGGGTCCATTGTCATTCCTCCGTCGATGTTTGGTTGACGCTTGCCTGTTACCCTCGTTAGCGATGCGTCGTGCCCGGATTTCTCACCTGCCGCGTCACACTTCGCCATTTTCTCCTCGTATCGCCGGATTCGCCGCGCGACAGTTGACAGTCTCATCCCGATACTCTGTGCGATCTCGGCATAGGTGCGGCCTTCCCATCGCAGCCACAACACTCGTCTGTCTTTATCGCGGTCCAACGAGCCTTCTGTCGCCTTTTCGATGGCAACGCCGATGTCCGCTTCGCTCGGCCAGGGAGAATGCTCCCGCTCAAGAAGCGGAAAGTCGCTGACCGGCGGCGTCGGCTGTCGGGCATACCGCCTGATCTCGTCGGCGATTTCATTGCGGATCGCGCACTTGAGGTAGCCGAGCACATTGGCGGCGTTCGGCAGATCGCGCACGCCCTGCACCAAACCCAGCAGGCCCGCCGAGTGCAAATCGCCCCCATCCAGCAGACCGAACAGCCTCTCGTGTTTCGACAAAAGTTCCTTGACCGTCTTGGCCACCATTTTCCGGCAGCCGAGGATCAGGGTGTCATGGGCTGCCGAGTCGCCGGCTAGAACCCGCTCGCCCAGCGTTTTGGCCTCTTCCGCCGTCAGTTGCTCCGGCGCGATTGGAATGTCCCAGTCAGTTGCCACAGTTGCCGTCCTTCGGTGTATTTGGCGGATGCTCGCATAACGCAAAACAGCAGAAGTTGCTGAATCTGGATTTCTTGCTCCGCCTCGAATTTCATCAAATTCCCCAAGTCGTTGTTTCTGCGATCTCTGCAAGTCGGTCGAAATGCGTGTTACCTGCCGTGACCCTCCCTCGCGCGGTTACAGTGAAGTTGTTCACGGTTGAAGTTCTCAGGTTCTGCACAGTTTGCACGTTACCCATCAACCCACCCTTTCATGCGGCCCGGCCGCCGGCTTACGGCCGTCCGATCCACGCCTTCAGCTTTTGCGGCAGTTGTCAAACTCTTGTACCGCGTCAGTTTTCCATTTTGGTCGATATGCACGACCGACCGTTTCTTTCCATTTCCGCCGCGATTGATTCGCTCGTTTTCAACGAAATCGGGAAGTTCGGGATGCGAGCCGGCCATGCGGGAAATCTCCTCCAGCCAAAATGCCGCCAAGAGCCGCGCCGCCCGTTGCGACAGAGCGACGGCGCGGCCCAAGATGGTCGTTTCCAGCGGTGCGACGCCGGCCGCTGACAGCGTTCTGAACCATCTCGTCAGTCGGTTGTCGATCTCATTGCGATGTTCCCAGAGCGTTTCCCAAGGACTTTCGTTCTGCTTGGCGGCCTCAACGTATCGCGGCAACCTCGCGTCACGCGGATCGGCCAGTACGACCACGCGGTATTTGCACGGGTTCGGCATGGTTGGCTCCCTCGACGTGTTCATCTACCAGGTATACCGGGAAAACGGACGGAAATCGGCCGGTGGCTCACGGCGACTTTCCCGCAATTCTTTGCGTTGCGTTGGAAAACCGGCAGCAGATTCCTCGCAGAACGTATAAACATGCTCGGACCTTGCCACGTAGTGACGTGTACAGCCTATAGATCGTAAACGAGCCGGGAATTTGGCGTCGTCGTCGTGGTCGCCAAGTTTCCC
>CAYMQL010000140.1:0-6558 GCA_964392255.1 uncultured Planctomycetaceae bacterium
GGCAGAAGCAGCGGCGACATCGAGGGGATGCCGAACGTCGTCGTGAGGAAGCGCCGGCGGAAGGCCTCGACCGAGTCGTCGTCCAACGGATCGTACAGCGGCAGGTCTTCCAGATTGCGGTTCGACTCGGCGTAGGAAAACTCGGCGTCGAAAACCACCTTGTGGGCGACGCCGTGAACGTTCAGCAGGTCGCTGTTGAAGGTGGGATCGACGGACCAAATGGGCACGCTGGCCCGGACGCCTGCCTGCCAAAACAGGCGGTCGAGCTTGTTGCCGTTGATGTCTTCGCCCCAATGGGCAGCCTCGCCCAGGGCGTAGGGCACCATCTTGACGGGGCCGAGTTGGAACGGCCAGTCGATCTCGTGGCGCGTGGCCAGCCGCTCGCCCTGCACGTTGTTCTGTTCCCAAGGCAGGTAGTTGAACGGGCCGGCCGCACCGGTCGGGCCCAGGAACGGCGTCACATTCAGCGGCACGGTCGTGCGGCGGAACTGGGCGTAGCTGACGTTCGAGTGTTCGTACCAGGTGAACGCATCGCCAAAGAGCGACTGGCCCATCCAGAAATGGTCGGCCCGGGGCAGCCAGTTCGTTTGCGTGAAAAAGTCGTTGATCCGGTAGTCGGCCGAGAGGCTCCACGCGCTGTTGCCGGTGATCCGCTTCAGCTCGACGCCGGTCGTCTGGTCTTTGAGGGTTTCCCACTCGTTTTTGTAATACTCTTCGAGGAAGTTGCGGTCGCTGATCCAGCCCAACTCGCCGCTGAGTTGAAGATCGTAGGGCAGCAATTGGCGGTGCTGGCCGAAGAGCCGGAAGCGGTAGGATTTTTCAGGCGGGACGGAGCGTCGCTGCTGGCCGAGATCGTCGACGCCCTGGTCCTGGATGCCCCAGAACGTGTCGAGACCGGCGGCGTGGCCCGGGATGCCGAGGAAGGCGTCGCGGTCGTAGCTGAACGTGCCGCCGTAGCCGAATCCGCGCTCGTTGAGGTAATCGAGATTGATGTCCAGGTCGGTGCCCTTCGGCTTGTTCCGGACGCCCAACAACTGGTAGCCGCTCCAATTCGTGAGAATTTGCGTACCGTAGACGTTGTCCTGTTTCAGCCGGGCGCGGCGGATGTAGTAGCTTGGGTCTTCCAGGTCGGTCGCCATCGTGGGCCAGTAGAAAATGGGCACCGGCCCGAGGAAAACGAAGTTGTTTTGCGACGTGGCGAGTCTTTGGTGTTCGACGGCCGGTTGGCCGGTCAGAGGATCGACCGTCGGGATTTGCATGTCCTCGAAATAGACGTCGCCGGCCTGGAGGCGATAGCCCGGCTCGCCCATCCGGCTCGACGTGATGAAGGCGTTTTGCGCGATGAAGCGGTTTTCGGCCGTTTGCTGCAATACGTCGGCGTGCAGGCGCAACAGGCCCTCGTACTCGGGCGCCGGCGTAAGTACGTCGGCATTAAGGACCGTGCCGACGCGGTTCGGCACGTCGTAGTACATCCGATCGGCGTAAATCGTCCGATCGCCCTGGCGAAAGACGATGTTGCCCTCCATGTAGAATTCCAGCGGCGTCCGCTGGTCTTGCATGGCGGGCTGGTTCAGGTCGGGGGCTTGCGGGGCGACGGTCCAAATGACCAGCCGATCGGCCATGATGTCGACCGTGCCGATTTGCCCGAGGCCCGGCACGCCGGCGTCGGCGTCGACGATCGCATTGACGCCGGAGGTGATGACCGCGGTCCATAGATTGCTGCCGTCGGCCGGCGGCAGCCAATCGAATTGCATCGGCACGTTGCTTCGGGGGCATACGCGGATGCGCCGCACTCCGGCGGGAAGCGAGATCGATCCGGCGGCGCCGCCGGGAACGGGAACGAGTCCCGGGATTGCGCTTTCGGGCGCCGGCGCCGGAACCATCTCCGGCACTGCGATCGGTCCCGGCGCGGGCGTCGTATATTGCGCCGGCTTCACGTCGGCACGCAGGCTGCTTGCGGCCGATTCGGGCGTGCGGCGTTCCATGCCGCGCCAATAGACGTCGGGCAGAGCGTCGGGTTTGCCGGCGACGGTGCCCGAGCGTATTTCAACGCCCGCGCCGCTGAAAAATCGGCCGAACCACGTTCGGTCGTTCAGCCGACCTGCGGCGATTTGCGGATCGGACGCCACTTGCACGTCGCCTTCGAGATAGGCGATCACTTTATGTTGCTGCTGCTCGGCGGGATCGGCGCGATCGATCCAAAGCACGGCCTCGCGGCATCGGGCCGACGCCCGACCTTGTTGAATCACGCAGTCGCCGCGCAGAATCCAAACCTCGTAATCGCCAAGCTGCCATTGGTTGCCGGCTTGGGCGGTGACGACGATTGGCTCGGCGGCGTCGGTCGCCGGCAGTTCGATCTGGGCCGCGGCCGGCGATGCCAGCAGAATGCAAAATGCAAATTGCAAAATGAAAAAGGCAAACCGGCCGAAGGCGGTTGCTTGTCTCGCGGCCTTCAAGATGCAATCTGCATGTTTGGTTCGGCGCGCAGTTTCTGCGCCTGCGCGCACCGAGAGTGCCGCGCGACGGACGCGAAGCGCTAGCTCGCCGTTTCGTTGTTGCAGCAGACCAGCA
This sequence comes from uncultured Planctomycetaceae bacterium, assembly GCA_964392255.1. Taxonomy (GTDB): domain Bacteria; phylum Planctomycetota; class Planctomycetia; order Pirellulales; family Thermoguttaceae; genus CAYMQL01. The sequence goes on from CAYMQL010000140.1 coordinate 2,572, forward strand.
TCCTTGCTCGGTCGGGCCTAGCCGTCGCCGAGTCGCAAAATCAAACGCGAAAAGCCGTTAGGCGAAAAACGCCCAATCCATTAGGCGGCGGGATTATAGGTGGAGCCGGCCGTTGGATCAAGGCGGGTTGGCGGGATCGGATGGCGTCGCAAAGGATTGTAGTTTAACGACTTGCGGCCACGTTTAATGAAATATCGTTGAGTCGACGGACTCGGATCGCTCGATTCCGGCGCAAAACCGCACCCGGCAAGCCCTAACCGTTTAGGGAAGCTGCCCCAGTTTTGGGGACAGTCCCCTTTGCCAGGGATCGGGGCCTGCTTGAACGAGACACCCGGGCCAGCCACAATGGCAGTTGAAAGGGCCCGCCTGTGAACGAAGCTCGTTCCACTCGCTTGCGACGCTGGTCGGTCGCGGCGGCTAAGCTGCTGATCGTCGTCTTGGTCGTGTGGTTTTTGCGCCGCACGATTGTCGATGCATGGCGCCAACTGGACGAGCATCGCTGGCAGTTCGATTTTGCGTGGCTAGCGGCCTCGGGCGCACTGTACCTGCTCGCCACACTGTTGTGCGGAGTTTTTTGGCATCGCGTGCTGCGGGCGATGGATCAGCCGGTCGGACTGATGCACGCCTTGCGGGCGTACTACGTCGGACACCTCGGCAAATACGTGCCGGGCAAGGCGATGGTGGTCGTGCTAAGGGCCGGGCTGGTCCGCGGCCAAGGGGTCGACACGTCGCTGGCCGCCGTAAGCGTTTTTTACGAAACACTGACGATGATGGCGACCGGCGCGCTTTGGGCGGTGGTGACTTTGGCCGTCGGATTTCGCGATCGACCGTTGCTGCTTTCGACGGCGACGGTCCTAGTGCTCGTCGCCGGAGCGCCGACGCTGCCGCCGGTGTTTCGCCGACTGGTGCGGTTGGTCGGCGTGGGCAAAAACAGCCCGGCCGTCGCCGAAAAACTCGCCAAACTCGGCGGCCGGACGTTGTTGTTGGGCTGGGGGCTGACCGGACTGGGGTGGGCTATACTTGGATTGAGTTTTTGGGCCGTTTTGCGGTCGATGGGGCTCGAAGCAGGCCAGGCCTTCGAGCAATTGCATCGCTATACGGCCGCCGTCGCGTTGGCCACGGTTGCAGGGTTTGTATCGTTTGTGCCGGCCGGAGCGGTCGTCCGCGAGGCCGTGCTGGCCGAGTTGATCGCCCCCGGCCTGGGCAGCGCCGCCGCACTGGTCGGCGTCGTACTCTGGCGTTTGGTCCAGGTCGTGTCCGAAATCGTCCTGTCCGGTATGCTGTATTTGTCAGGAAAAGCATTAGAGGGCCGACGTTCCGTCGGCCGCTAAACGTACAATGTCAACTGCAACCGCACACTAACCACTAACCACTAACCACTAGCCACTAGCCACTAGCCACTAACCACTAGCCACTAACCACTAGCCCCTCCCCCATGCTCTCAGTCGTTATCCCTGTTTTCGACGAAGCTGAAAGCCTGACGGCGCTTCACGAAGAGCTGTCGGCGGTCGCCGCTGCGCAGGGATACGAGCTGGACATCGTGATGGTCGACGACGGTTCGACCGACGATTCGTGGGCGGTGATCTGCCGATTGGCGGCCGCCGATCCTCGCGTGACGGGTCTGCGTTTTCGCCGCAATTTTGGCAAGGCCGCGGCCCTCAGCGCCGGCTTCGCCCAATCGCGCGGCGAACTGGTGATGACGCTCGACGCCGATCTCCAGGACGATCCCCGCGAAATCCCCCGTTTCCTCGCCGAAATCGACAAAAATCTGGACGTCGTAAGCGGCTGGAAGCGCGTGCGGCACGATGCTTGGCACAAGGTGTTGCCGTCGCGGGCGTTCAATCGGATGGTCAGTTGGCTGACCGGCGTGAAGCTGCACGACCACAACTGCGGCATGAAGTGCTACCGCCGCGCGGTGCTGCAAGAGGTGCGGCTTTATGGCGAGTTGCACCGTTTTGTGCCGGTGCTGGCCGCCGCCCGAGGCTTTCGCGTCGGCGAGACGGTCATCCAGCACCGCGCACGCCGTTTCGGACGCTCGAAGTACGGCCTGAGCCGCTTTGTGAAGGGTTTTCTCGATCTGCTGACGGTCAAATTTCTGACCGGCTTCGGCCAGCGTCCGCAGCATCTGCTGGGTACGGTCGGTCTGGGCTCGTTCGCGCTGGGCGCTTTGGGCCTGTTGTGGCTGGCTGTCTGGTGGATTGCGTCGCGGCTGCCGGGCATGGAGCCGATCCATCTGCACCAGCGGCCCGCCTTGATCTATTCGTTGGGCTTGCTGCTGTTGGGCGGGCAGTTGATGTCGATCGGGTTCCTGGCCGAGTTGTTCATTGCCTACCACGTTCCGGAAACGCAGGGCTACTCGATTTCCGAACGCACGCCGTCGCCCGACGAAAAACCCAACCTGCCGCAGCCATGACCGATCCCGCCTCTGACGACCGTTTTGAATTTCGCCGCAGCGCGTATGCGCTGCTGATTTGCATTAGCGTCGGGGCGATGTTGGGACGGATCTTCGCCGTCGACTCGGTCGACAAGTCGGGCGTGGAATGGAGCCGGCAGGAGAATGTCGCCCACAACTTGGAGCGGAAGCGCGCCGCGCTGCAGGCGCAAGGCGTTTCGGAGGCGGAGCAGCAGCGGCAGCTTGCCGATTACGAGTCGCGGCTGAACCGCGAGACGCACGTCCGACGCCCTTTTCTTAGCGCCAACGACCGCAGCCGCTGGGCGGCGGTTCGGGCGCTGGTCGAAGACGACATGCGCGTGCCGGGCTTTCCGTATGCGATCGACCGCGTGATCCAGGAGCCGAACTGGGACACGATCGACATGGTCAAGCACGATGAGCACCTCTATTCGAGCAAGCCGCCGCTGGGCCCGACGCTCTTGGCGGCCGCATATTGGCCGATCTACCGTCTGACCGGCGCGACGCTCGGGACGCACCCCTACGAAATCGGCCGCTCGTTGATTGTGCTGTTCAACGTCGTGCCGCTGGCGGTCTGCTTTTTGCTGCTGGCGCGGCTGGCCGAGCGTTTTGGCACGACCGATTGGGGGCGTATTTTCACAATGGCGGCGGCCGCGTTCGGCACGTTTCTGACGACGTTTGCCGTTTCGATCAACAATCACCTGCCGGCGGCGGTCTGTGCGCTGATTGCTGCGTACGCGGCCGTGCGAATCTGGTTCGACGACGAGCGACGGCTGCGCTATTTCGCCGTCGCCGGGCTGTTCGGCGCGTTGGCCGCGGCCTCGGAGTTTCCGGCGACCTCGCTGCTGGCGGTTTTGGCGGCGGCGTTGTGGTGGAAGTCGCCGCGAGCCACGCTGGCCGCGTTTCTGCCGGCGGTCTTGGTGGTTGCCGTTGCGTTTTTCTGGACGAATTGGATCGCCCACGAAAGCCTCAAGCCGGCGTATTTGCATCGCGGCGGCGCCGACAACTGGTACGACTACGAATATGAGCAGGGCGGCAAGACCGTCGAGAGCTACTGGCGCGATCCGCGGGGCATCGATCGCGGCGAGCCCTGCCGCGGCATCTATATCTTGCACGTAGTGATCGGCCACCACGGAATCTTTTCGCTTACGCCGGTGTGGTTGTTGTCGGCGGCGGGCATGATCGCCTGGATGTGGCCGGGCCGCGACCCGCGCCTCCGTTGGATGGCCGCGGCGATTGCGGCCATGTCAGCGGCGTGTCTGGCGTTTTATCTCGGCCAGCCGCAGATGAACCGCAACTACGGCGGCATGACCAGCGGGTTGCGGTGGATGTTCTGGCTTGCGCCGCTGTGGCTGCTCGCGATGCTGCCGGCCGCCGACGCGCTGGCACGGCGGCGTTGGACGCGCGGGCTGGGACTTTTGCTGTTGGCTCTGTCGGTGCTTTCGGCCAGCTATCCGACGTGGAATCCGTGGACCCATCCGTGGCTGATGCGATTCATGCAGCACTTGGGAATCGCGTAGGCTGGGTGGCGACGAGGCGGCGGCTCCCCCTTTTCCGAGCCGGGCCGCGGCACTAGA
>CAYMQL010000141.1:0-6541 GCA_964392255.1 uncultured Planctomycetaceae bacterium
GGCGCAACCGCGGTGCATCGGTTCGACGGCCAGCGCAACGCCCAGAGACTCGGCCTGTTCGGCAAGCTCGCGCAACGCTTCTTGCGCTAACTTTCGGGCGTGGTTGAAGGTGTGGCCGGCGCGCGGTCCGGTGTAAACGACCAGCGTCGGCGCGCCCAGCTTGGCGGCGGTCCGTAAAGCATCGGCCGCGTCGTCAATGCTTTCGCGATAGTTGCGGCCGTCGCTGCCGGTGAAGCCGCCGGCCCAAAACAAGTGCGAAACACTCAGACCGCTCCGGCGGAGCAGCGTCAGGGCCTTGGCCGGACCGAGGTCGGAAAGTTTCTGACGCCAAACGCCGATGGCCGTAATGCCCGCTGCCGCGTAACGCGCTACATCCTCTTCAAACGACCATCGAAACGTGGTCGTCTCGTTCATCGAGAGTCTTGCCATCCGTGTCTGCTCCCCGCTAAAGAACGCCGGCGCCGCAAACGCCGGCCCGGCGTTTATGGTTTTAGGTTCCAGGCGACGAGCCAGCGGGCGTCGACCGGCGCTAAGCCAAAGTCGGCCGAAAGCCGCCGCTGGAGGTCGGGCATGTGCGCGGCGCCGTAGAATATCGCGATCTTCCGTTTGCCTGCGGCGATCTGCGCGCGAAGCGCCGCCAGCGCGACTTGGTTGCGCCCGCTGATAAGCGTCGAGCCGTCCGGGCCGTCCAACGCCGCCCACGAGCCCTGGCTGCGCTCGAACTCGACGGCCAAAAGCCGCTTCAGGGCCAGCGCCCGGTTCTTGTCGAACAAGGCGAAAAGAAGCTGCGAACCGTCGGAGGCCTCGGTCGTTGCTTCGGTCTGCGTCATGGCGTAGCCGAACATGCGGACCAACATAGAAGCCGCGCTCTCGCCGCGATTCTCCATCGACTCGGCGAACTGGTCGGGCGACATGTCGGCATGGATCATGTTCGGCGGCGCGTAATCGACGGCCTGCAATTGAAACTCAAGCTCCAACACATCCTTCAAACTATTCTGCAACAGAGATAGCGGATGATTGCTCGTTCGATCGCCGGGCCGGGGCTTTTGCGATTTCGCCGGCGCGACCAACTCGTACAGCACCGCGTCGTACGTCCGAAACTCGCGGTTAAGCTGCTCGTAGTAGCTTTTATCGGCGATATGCACCGCCGCCACCAGATCGACCGTCGGCGCGTCGCGCTGCGCGTCGGTTGGTTGGTAACGCAAGATCGGCGTTTCCAGAGCCGTCGGCTCGCGATTGGCGTCGCGGGCCAGTCGCAAGAACGCGGTCGGCTCGGCGCCGGTGCGAGCGATAGCGGCGCGTTCCTCGGCCGTCGCGGCCCCGGCCGCCATGAACGCGAAAATCCACGCCGCCAGCCCTACTCGAGCACTCAACATCGGGTTTCTCCGCTTCCCAAGACAAGTATAGTTGGTTCGCGGGCGGCTGAGAACGGCAGGGCAGAATGCGGATGTGCGCATAGCTATGCAGTAGTTTCCACATTTCCTAAATAGCGAAGTGCGGCCAGGCGCACCCCCTCTTGTTACTTATGCGTAACTGGCCGCTAATCTTTAAGAAGCCGTCTTGCATTTGTCGAAAGATCAAGCATACTAAAGCGCAGTCGAACAGGGCGCAAGCCCTGAGAGATGGGCTTCTGCAGGTTCCTGCCCCACCTGCGGAGGCCTTTTTTATTGCGCCGATCATCTGCCCGGCAAAACCGTTTGGATCGGCGACGATTAGTTTCTCGCCAGAGCCGCGTTCACGTAATCGCGATAAAGGCTCCGACGCACGCCCGTGCCCAGCGAACCGCTCATGACGTTCTCGCTCGAGTTCGCCAGATCGTTGAGGCCGGCGATGTGGCCCAACTCGTGTTCGACGACCGTCAACAGGTCGATCCGATCGACGGCCTGCGCGCTGACGGCCTTGAGTTGTCCGCTTGTGCCGGCGGCGGCATACTCTTCGTCCAGCGAAATCGTAGAGTCGATGAACCAGCCGAATCCCGCCGCATTGCTGTCGATGGTGATTCGGTTGGAGTCGGTCTTGCCCAGGCACGACCCCGACAGATCGGCGATGACGAACTGGGCCTGCTTGAGCTTCGCGAGGGTGGCGGCGTCCAGCCCGGCCGCCGACCAGCGGGCGATCGCTTCGTCGACGACCGCTTGCAGTGCGGTTTGCGTCAGGGCCGCGGCGGTCGACAAGGACGCCGGAGCCTGGCCCGCCGCCGTCAAAGCGTTCGAGACGCTCGGGCGCCCGAGCCAGTTGCCCACGATGGGCACGACGCCGCTGTTGGCCGCTCCGTAGCTGAAGCTCACGTTGGCCGCGCCTGCCGAGTTGCTGTTTCTCAGAGAGAATCCGGCGGTCTTCGGGTTGTACAAACCGATGGTGTCGACGCCGTCGCCGTCCCAATCGCCGGCCATGGGAATGCTGCCGCTATTGCCGACGCCGTAAGCGATGCTCACGTCGCCGACGCCGTAGCTGTTGGTGTTCTTCAGGTGGAACACCGAGGTCTTCGGATTGTACACGGCGATCGTGTCGATGCCGTCGCCGTTCCAATCGCCGATGACGGCCTGCCAGCCGACGTTGGCCACGCCGTAGCCGAACGTGATGTCGGCGGCGCCGGCGCTGTTGCTGTTCCTCAGGTAGAACATCGACGTCGCCGAACTGTACAGGCCGATGGTGTCGATGCCGTCGCCGTCCCAATCGCCGGCCAACGGCGTCCAGCCGGCGGCGGGCGTGCCGAACTTGAAGCTGACGTCGCCGACGCCGTAGCTGTTGCTATTCTTGAGATGGAACACCGAAGTCTTGGGATTGTACACGGCGATCGTGTCGACGCCGTCGCCGTTCCAATCGCCGACCAGAGTAATCCAGCCGACGTTCGCCACGCCGTAGCCGAAGGCCAGGTTGGCGGTCCCGTCGGCGCTGGCGTCCTTCAGGTAAAACATCGAGGTGGTCGAGCTATACAGACCGATCGAGGCGGCGGCCGCGCCGCTCAGCGTGCTGACGGTCGTCGTGGTCGAGCTCGAAGCACTGGCGCCGGGCGCGCCGATCCGGCGGGCGTACACCGTCGTGCCGAACAGATCGCCGGGGCCGACCCACGCCACAACGCTCGTTCCCGCCGATGCGTTGCGCGTTACCACGGGCGTGATCTGGTTGCCGCGGGTCGCAACGTTGATGAGGAACTCGCCGGTCAGCGCCGAGCCCGCGGCATTGTACAGGCGTGCAAAAACTCCGTACTCGTTGCCGTCTTGCAGGTAGCTCTGCCAGACGATCGCGAAGTCGCCGACGGCGTTTGCGGCCGCCTTCGGACTGATTTGCATGTTGGTCGTCGTGCTGTTGACCAAGATCGTTCCGCCCAACCGGACGCCCGCGGCGTTGAGGCGCTGGGCGTAGATGTCCCAGTTCTTCGTCGAGGCCGTATAGGTTTGCCAGGTGACGATCATCTGGCCGTTTTCGGCCATCGCCACGTCGGAATACTCGTAAGACTGGGTCGTCGAGCTTGCGACGAGGAAGACGCCGCCGATGCCCTCGCCGTACGAATCGAAGCGGCGGCCGTAGATAACGCCGTTCTTGTTGCCGGCCTGATTGTAGCCGGTCCAGGTGATGACGAACTCGCCGGCCAGATTGACGGCGACCGACGACTGCTGCTGGACGGTGAGCATCGTCGGCGTTACTTGGAATTCCGTGCCCACCGCCGAACCGAAGGCGTCGAACATGCGGGCGAAGACCGAAATGATTCCGTTTTGGTCCCAGCTTGTCCAGGTGACGATGAAATTGCCGTAGCGGTCCATCGCCACGTCGGCATCGGATTGCGGGCCCCAGGCGTAGGTGTAGGTGTTTGCATAGAACTGTGCGCCTTCGGCCTCGCCGGAATTGTTGAATCGCTGCCCGACGACTTCGCCGTATTCGACCCATACCACGACATAGTCGCCCGAGCTGTTGCTGGCGACCGCGGGCGTTTCGGCAAATCCGACCAGCGAACTGCTGACCTGATCGTCTTCGTCGCCGACGCCGGGCGTTCCCGGTCCTGGGATGACTACGGCGCCGGTGCCTTCGGTGTCGATCGAGAACGTGCGGCGGAAGTTGCCGCCCGGCAGGCCGTCGGCGTTGCCGTCGAGCATGTTGCCGAACACGTCCCAAATCGTGCCGTTGGCCGTCAGCACGTAAACGCCCGTGCCCAAGGCGTCGTTGATGGTTGTGTTGGGATTGGCGTCGAAGGTGACGACGAATTCCCGCTGCGAGCCGTTGAAGGATGCGACGGACTTGATGCTGCGGAAGACTGTGGCGCCGTTGACCGAAAGGCTCCAGTTGGCCGTGTTCAGGACGCTGTGCGCGCCCGTGGTTCCGCCCGTCGAAGACATGTCCTCGGTGAACGACACGACGAACTGGCTTACGGTGCTGGACAGCACGTCTTCTTCAAGCACGACCTGACGCAGGGTCCCCGCGATCAGATTATAGGTTCCGATGACGCGGGCACCGGCGTTATCGGTCGTTTTGTCGAAGCGTTGCAGGAAAACGCCTTGATTGTCGCCCGGGCCGTTGCCGCTCCAGACGACGACGAAGTCGCCGGCGTCGTCCATGGCGATGGTCGGAAATCGCTGTGCGCCCTCCTTGGTGTTGTTCACGCGGAACTCGGTTCCATACTCGCCGTCGGGGCCGTAGGCCGTGTTCGTGCCCAGCAGGTTGTTGGCGACGTAGCTTTGGCCGTAGATGCCGAAGCTGCTGGCCGCGTCGGGCTGGGTCTGGGACGTCGGTCGGTCCTGATAGCTTTCCCAAACGATCGTGAAGTTGCCCGCCGCGTCCATCGCCGCGCGCGAGAACTGCTGATCGTGGGCCGCAAAGGTGTTGACCTGAAATTCCTCTTGGACCGTCGCGCCTTCCGAGTCGTAGCGTTGGGCGTAAACGCCGTTTACGCCGTTGACGCCGGCGCCGGGGCCGTTGCCCGCGCCGTCCTGGCCGTAGCTGGTCCAGGTGATGACGAACTCGCCGCTGGCGCTCATCGCCACGGACGACCATTTTTGGTCGCCGGCGGTTGTCGTGTTGACGAGGAACTCGGGTCCGCCGCCGCCGATCACGGCGTCGATCCAATCGGCATAGAGGGCCACGTTCACCGCGGCGCCGATATCGCCGAAGCTGCTATTGACGCCGGGCAAGGCGTCGGTTTCGCCGGCGAAGCTTAAGCCGTAGCTGGTCACGCCGGCAATCAGGTTGCCGACGAAGTTGGGTCCGCCGGAGTCGCCAGGCGCGGCGCTTGCTTCAAAGCCTTCGATGCCGAGATTGTTGATCCCGAACAGTTGCCCGAAGGTGTCGTTTTCCGCGGTTCCGCTGTCGAAGTCATAGACCAGGGTGTCGTAGTACAAGCCGATCAGGCTGCCGTCGCCCTCGAACGTGTTTTGTCCGCTGTGTTTGGTGCCGGCTGCTTGCGAATCGCCGGTTTCGCCGGTGCCCGTCAATCCGTAGCCGACGATCGTCGTTACTTGGCCCAGCGCGGTGTTTTGCCGAAGAATGTCATAGCGTTCCGCCTCGGCGGGGGCCATTTCAGGCAAGACGAGCACGGCCAGGTCGCCGCCGGCGCCGACGTCGCCGTTATAGTCCGGATGAACGAAGATGCCCGAGGGCTGCACGGTGAACGTCACAATGCCCGACGGCAGATCGAACGTCACATCGACGCTCCGGGTGGTCATATTGCCGAAATCATCGCAGAACAAATGCGCGGCCGCGAGAATGTGACGGCCGTCGGCCAGAAGCGCTCCGGAACCGCCGAAGAATCCGTCGGAGCGGGCCATGAACAGATCGACCACGCCGTCGAATCCGGAACCCGGCGCCACCACGTGGTTCGCCGGATCGTCGATCGTCACGACGATGGGTTCGATCGTGACGCCCGGCAGGTCGGAAGTCAGCGCGGTCGGATTGACTTGGATGTTCGTGTTGGCGGTTCGCAGCGCGTCGTTCGAGATGAACCGCTTGGCGTAGATGTTCGACTGATAGGGCGTATCGCCGTCCTGGCCGTAGCTGGTCCAAGAGATGACGAAATCGCCCTCGGCGTCCATTGCGATCGAGGGGTGCATCTGGTCGTTGTCGACGGTGCTGTTGACAAGGAACTCGCCTCCCATGCCGTCCATGCGAGTTTCGATGGTGACCCCCACGCCGGCCTCGCCCGTGACCGAAGCGTCGCGGATCGTCAGCGGCGCAACGTCCCTGCCGCTCAGCGCGCCGATGAATTGGATGGCGATTTCCGTGCTGCTGATGAACTGCACGTTGACGTTGTTTTCGGTCAGCCGGCCGAGGCTGGGATTCATCGGATCGACGTACAAGTTCGCCAGGGCCGCCCGCACCGCGTTTTGGACCGCGGCGGCGCCGCCGTCGCAGGAGATGGGCCCGGTCACCTGTGCCACGCCGCCTTGATCCCACTGCAAGGTGAAGTAGCCCTTCGGCCGGCCGGTCAACGTGAGCACGGCCATCTCGTCGGTCCCGCCGATCGGTGCGCCGTTCGAGTCGTACCGCTGGGCGTAAATGTCGTAGCCGCTGGGCGCGCCGGTCGAGGTTTCTGCCTGGTTTAGGCTTTGCC
>CAYMQL010000142.1:0-6489 GCA_964392255.1 uncultured Planctomycetaceae bacterium
GCAACCCAATTATTGCTTCGGCGACGATGTGACCAGCACATGGTTGCCGAAATACTTGCGTGCGGCTGCGACCGCGTCGTTCACCGTAACGGCTTCGATCCGCGCGTCGAAACCTTTATGGTAATCATAGCCCAGGCCGTAAAGCTCGTCGAGCGAGGCCTGCTGGGCCTGCTGGCCGACGGTTGTGAAGCGTTGGGCGTTGTAGGCGATGACGCGCTCGACGGCGTTGCGGAATTCGGCTTCGTCGATGCGGCCTTCTTTCGCCCGTTCCACGTTGCGCTCGATCCGCTGGACTACTTCGTCGAGCTTTTCGGGCTGGGTCTGGGCGAGGAAGGTGAAAAAGCCGGGCACGGGCCCGGTCATTTGCATTCCGTGAACGCGATAGACCAGCCCTTCGCCGCGCAGCTCGTTGTGCAGCCATCCGCCCGGATAGCCGTAGCCGGCCATGACCGCGCCGAGGACGGTCATCGCCGCGTGGTCCTCTTTCTGGAGAATGCCGGCTGTGGGATAGCCGAGCATCGCCATCGCCGTCGATTTTGCGATCGGCAGATTGCGGTCGATCGACTGGGCAACGGCATTGCCGCGATCGAACGAGGGCGGCTCGAACCCGGCGTCCGGTTTCAGGCCGCCGAACAGCTTCTCGACCAAGGCGGCGGCCTCGTCCACCTCGATGTCGCCGAAAACCGCCACAACCATGTTATTGGGGACAAAATATTTAGCGTGGTACCGTCGTAAATCCTCGGCCGTAAGACGTTTTACGGTATCTGCCTTGCCGCCCTGGACGATGCGATAGGGTGAGTCGGCCGGCAGATTGTCGCAGAAGAATTCGTCGATTTCTGCGTCGGGGTCGCTCGTGCGGCGTGCGATCGCCCCCAGGGCGAGCCGCTGCACCTTAGCGTATTCGTCCTCCGGGAAGATCGGCCGGCAAAAGCATTCGGCGAACAATGCGGCGGCGTCCGGAAAATCGTCGCGCAGCGTCGCGGCGCTGGCGTACACGGTGAATCGGCCGGAACTGGTCGAAAAGTGGCCGCCGATGGCGTCGAAATACTCGGCGATTTGCCGGGCGGAGCGGTCGGCCGTGCCCCGATCGAGCATCGCGCCGACCAAAGCGCTGCGGCCGGCCGTTTTTTCGTCATCGACCAGCGAGCCGGCCAGCACATAGGCTTGGATGTTGACCAGGGGCAACTGGGCCTGGCGTTTCAGCAGCACGCGGAGTCCGTTGTCGAGTTGCAGTTTTTGAATTTCGCCCTCGGCGGATTTTTCGCCTTTTTCTGCGGACTTCGGAGCGCCGCCCGGCGGAGCGATGATCACCCGATTGAGCCGCTGCGGTACGAAATAGCGCCGGGCGACGTCGCGAATCTGCTCGGCCGTGACGCCCTGGATGCCTTCGACGTATTTTTTGTCGAACAGGGGATCGGCCGCCGTCACCACGTTGCGTCCCAGGCCGTCGGCCGCCTGCTCGACCGTTTGCCGAGCAAAAACCAACTCCGAGGTCTTCTGTTTCTTGGCCTTGGCCAACTCCTCGGGAGCGACCAGCTCGTCGCGCAGTCGATAAACTTCGCGGAGGATTTCTTCCTCGGCCTTCTGCCACGTGTCGGGCTGGCAGACGGCCATCGCCGCGAACATGCCCTCGACGTAATGCGGCGTGTCGCTGAACGTGGCCACATAAAGGGCCAGTTGCTTCTCGAATTTCAGCCGCTGGACCAGCCGCGAACTTTCGCCCTGGCCGAGAATGTACGCCGCCACGTCCAACGCGTACAGGTCGGGGTGCGAAAGTTTCACGGTCGGCCAGGCGAAAACCATGTCGTACGTCGGGCCCTCCATCTCGCGGACGGCCTCGCGCGGCGAAAGCTGTTTGGGCTCGTCTTCAAACGCCACGTAAGTCTCGGGACTCCGCGGCGTGCCGGCGTATTGCTTTGCCACCTGATCGAGCACCTGTTGCGTATCCACGTCGCCGACGACCACGAACACCTGATTGTTCGGCACGTAGCGATGACGGTAGAAGTCGATGATCGCCTGGTTGGTCGTCGCGTTGAGCACATCGAGATAGCCGATGATCGGATGCCGGGCCGGATGGGTCGTGTAGACCGTTTGGCTTAACATCTTCCAAAGCACCCGCTGGCGATCGACCTCGCCGTCGGCCAGTTCGCGGCGTATGACCTTCAACTCGCGCTCGAACTCGGACGGCTCGAACTTGATGCGCTGCATCGAGTCGGCCAGCAGTTCGATGGCCATCATCGTATTACGCGCGGGGCAGTTGATAAAATAGACGGTCATGTCGGTCGAGGTGAAGGCGTTGGTAGCCCCGCCGAATGTGTTAATGATCCGTTCGATTTCGTCTTCGGTGCGGCGCGTGGTGCTGCCGCCGGCCGTCACATGCTCGAGCACGTGGCTCAATCCGGCGCCGAGATGCTTGCCTTCATAGGCGCTGCCTGTGTTCTTGACGAAGCATCGCACGGTAGCCACCGGCGCGGCGTGGTTCTCCTGCACAACGATCGAAAGTCCGTTGGAGAGTTCGGCCACCGTGATAGCGTCGGGCAGCCGCAGTAGGCTGGTGCAGCGCGGCGGTTCCGGCTCGGCCGATTGCGCGAGAATCGCCGTCGCCATGAGTAGAAACCAAGCAGCCGCTAACGTTGATAGGCGTATTTTCATGGATTTATTCCTTTTTTTTGCGACCCTAGCCGAGAGCCAACGGCTCCCGGAATAAGTTGCACCGTGGCTGCGATTTCGTAGTGTGCCACTGGCTTTGCCAGTGCAGTGTTATCGAGGATTTCTCAGCACTGGCAGAGCCAGTGGCACTCAAACTTCCACAAAAAGGCTTTTTCAACGGGCTGTTAGCCCCCGGCTATGATCGATGTCGCATCCGCAACACCCCAAGCACTTGCGGAGGCATTGTCGCAAATCTCGCGCCGAGAGGATAGCCCGGCTAGGGTAGGGTGCGTGCTTGCACGCACCATGATGACGCCTCGTTATGCAAAGGGTTCGTGCGATATCAGGTGCGTGCGAGCACGCACCCTACGGGTTATGCTGACGATCTTGAATGTTTTTTTGCGTCCGTTTTAGCGACATCAGTGCGAAGGCCGTGCCGTATTGCTGATGATAGTCGAACAACGGAAAATCCCACCACGAGCCTTCTTTTTCTTGAAGCCGGAGCAGGATTCGGGCCAGCCCGTCCTGGAAGGGGCCCCGCTGGTCTTCCGGCAGCAGCTCGATGCAGCGCGCGGCGTAGTAATGGCCGAAGTAGAAGAAATAGCCGGCCACTTTGAACCACGAATCGTGCGGCACCTTTTGTTTGCGGCCAAGGTCGAGCCAGAGGTTTCGATCCAACAGGCGGTCGAGCCACGTTCGGACCACGTCGTCGGTCGTCTCGCGGTCGCCCCAAAGCCGCATGGCCAGATTGCAGGCTTGCGAACGGCCCAAACTTCCGCCGGGCCGATTGATCTCGCCCATCGGCGCAAATTGGTGGTGCTCGCCGTACAGATATGAGAAATCGGGCTTGCGCTGGCGGCGGAGCGAGGCAATCGCCCGATCGATCATCGGCTGGGGCACTTCGACGCCGGCCTGCTTCGCCTCGTAGAGCGCCACGAGCACGGCCGCGCTGACAAAACTCATCGACGGCCCGCTCGGCCGCCGGGTCTGCGCTTCAAAATCGTAGTAGGCCCAGCCGCCGGCCACCATCTCGTAGCGCTGGAGCATCTCGATCTGCTGTGCGATCAGCGCGTGAATCTGCCGGCGGCGCTCGGCGTCGTCGGGCTTGCGGTCGAGCATCCGCGTCAGGGCCGCGATGCCGTAGGCGTGCGTCCACGAGTTGTAAAACACGTCGGGCGTGGCACGTCGCACCTTCGGCAAGTTCGTAAGCAGCCAGACCTCGCCGCGATCCAACGCGCGGGCCACCTGTTTGCTGTCGCCGCCCGTCTCGATCAGCGCCGAAATGCACAAGGCCGTAACCGCGCCCTGGAACGCATGATGCGACCCCGGCGACGGGGCATAAACCTCATAGGGCCGAGTGCTGTTCGCCGAGCCCCACGATCCGCTGCGATTCTGCCGCTCCAGCAGCAACGCAACCCCGCGATCGATCGACCGTTGTATCTCGGCCGCCGTCGGCGCGGGCTGCTCATCGGCTTGCATCGGTTGGCACAGCAGAACAATCGCGATGATCCAACCGTGTCGCATGAGAGGGGAGAGGGGAGAGGGGTTAGGGGAGAGGGGTTGGGGGCTAGGGGCTGGGGGCTGGGGGAGAGCGGTCAGGAGTCAGTTCATCCTTCATCCTTCATCCTTCATCCTTCGGCGGTTCGAGCAGAACCTTGTCGCCTTCGGCGAGGCACTTGAGGATCTCGACTTGTTTGTCGGTTCGCTTGCCAAGCTTCACGTCGCGGCGCTGCGGCTTGCCGTCTTTGTCCAACAGCCAAACGTAGTTTTTCTGATCGTCCCGCTCGTCGGCATGAACGACTTTCGGCGGCACGGTCAGCGCGTCGTCTTTCTCGTAGACAACCAACTTGACCTTGCAGGTCATGCCGGGCATCAGCCGTTTGTTCTTGTTGCGATCCAGCCGCACGTCGAGCCGGCCGTCGAACGTGCCGGGTCCCGCGGGCACGTCGCTAATTTCGTCGACCGAAACGGGCAGCTTCATCTCGGGATAGCCGGTCGGCGTAGCCCGGCCTTTGACATCGGGACGGAAGTTGTGCAATTCGGCCTCGGGCACGGAGACCCAAATGTACATCGGCCGCGGGCGGACCACAGTCATTACGACCTGATTGGGCCCGACGGCGCCGTTGCGGCGCAGGGTTTCGGCCAGGCCGGTCGAATCGCTAAAACGCCCGCGCGTGCATTTGCCGTAGTAAACAATGCCGTCGATCGGCGACTTGACGGTCATCAGTTCCCGGTCGGCCAACAGGGTTTTGAGCCGCTCCTCCGAACGCTCGCGCTGCACGCGGAGTTTATCGAGTTCGAGCCGCTGGCGCTCGAGCGCCAACGGAAGCACGACCTTGTTCTTTTCCCAGTCGAGCGACTTGCGGCGGGTCAGTTCGTTGACCGACTCTTCGGCCCGCGGAAGGGTGAATTGCAGGATGTGGTCGCGGGTCAATCGGGCGTATTCCAACATGAACTTCGCCCGCTCGACGCTGTCGCGTGCCCGCTTCAACACAATCTCCTCGGTCTCCTCGGTGATCTCGTCGGCCTCGTACATCTTTTCCAACTGCCGCAGCTCTTCCTCTTCGTATTCCAACGCTTGGGCCGTCACTTTCAGGCTGAAATCGATGGCCCTGAGCGTGAACGGGCGGTCGACCTCGAAGAAGTACTTGCGGTCTTCCTCGGCGTCGCGGGCGGCGCGTCGGCCGGCATCCAACTCGAGCGGCGTCGTTTTGTCGAGCGACTGCAATTGGCCTTCATTCTGTTGAAGCGTCAATTCGGAGAGTTTTAGCTCCGTGCGCAGATCGGCGATCGCGCGGTCGAGCTTCTCGGTATCGAACGTAAGCAACACGTCGCCCTTGCGGACCCGGGTGCCGTGGGGCACGGCGTTTTCGACGCTCAGGGCGGTCCATTCCTTCGGCGCGACGACGATCTCGCGAGTCTTCTCGGCCGCGAACACGCCGTCCAGATTCACGACGACCTTCAACAGTTCTTTCTTGACGGTATGGGTTGCAGGCGGAGTGGGCGTCGGCACTGGCGCCGGTTTCGATTCTTTAGAGGCCGGTTCCTTGCCCTTGTCTTTTTCGGCGGGCTGGTCCGCCTTGGGTGCCGTCGGCGCGTCAGTCTTTTTGGCGGCCGACTCGTCGGTCCGGGCCGGTCGAACTATCCCGATTAGCGTTGCAAAACACAGAAGCGCGATCAGAAGATGACAACGCATGTTGCACGATACTCCATACGTGGGGGTAAACAACGGCCGACACCGTCTTCGTATCCTACCTATTCTGACACGCGAAAGGTATGCCAGCAAGGCAATTAGGCCTCCTGGACCGGTCGGCAGCGATCGCCAGGCGCTACGATCCCCCTTTTCCGCCGATCTTTCGGGGAATTATGCGTAATTCCCCTTGTCCCGATGGGCCAGTTTGGGTATTTCTACGCGACCTTACACCTGCCCGGCACTGAACCGAGCTGGGCCGGGGTGCGTAGGGGGTGGCATCGCGTTATGGAGACGCGTTGCTGGCAGCCGCGATTCTTTTCTCGTGCGAAACGGACTGAAACGGAAAGGGCCAGGGATGGCCGCTCCCCGAATCGACACCTGCGATTGGCCCGGCGACCTTTCCCGGCGTTGCACGCGCTCCGTCTGGGCGTGGCTGGCGATTTTCTTGGGCGTTTCTGCGGCCGCGGCCCAGGGACCGCAGCTTGCCGATCCGGCGGGCCCGTCGCCGACCGTCTCGCTGGCCGCCGCCGCACCGTCCGACATGGTCGTCGACGTAAAAATCGTCGGCAACAAGTCGCTGCCCTTGGACAAAATACTGCCGCACATCCGAACGCGGCCCGGCCGAACTTTCGATTTGGAACAAATCA
>CAYMQL010000143.1:0-6471 GCA_964392255.1 uncultured Planctomycetaceae bacterium
GGTCACGACCTGGGAGAAACGCCTTTGCGGCTTCGATCGGATCCATCTTGCTGCGGGCGAGACCAAAACGGTCGCTTTGACCATCGCCCCCGAGTCTTTGATGCTTTGGAACTTGCAGATGCAGCGGGTCGTCGAACCCGGCAAGTTCAAAGTGATGGTCGGGTCTTCGTCAACCGATATCCGCCTGAACGGCATGTTCGAGGTCGTCGAGCGTCCCTGACGTTCGGGGTGTAGAAAAAGCGGCGTTGCGTTCCGCGGCGGGCAGCCCGTTGCGGCGTGTTGCGCCATTCGCAGTTTGCCGCAAAAAAGGGCGGTCTTTGTTGGCGGTGATTTCAGCATCCCCTCTGTGGGCGTAGTTTTTCACTGCTCTTGTTCGGCCCGGTCGATTCGAGTACATTCCATTGCCTCCCGTGCCGGGCCCTAACGATCTGGGGGGCCGCACGGCCGGGTTAATCCGTGGAAAGGAAGCCGCAATATGCAGGCCACTCTTGCCGAACTCGCAACGCTGGTCGGCGGCGAACTGGTGGGCGACGGCCAATTGGTCGTCCACGGGGCCGCGACGCTGTGCGATGCCGAGCCCGGCCAGATCACGCTGGTCGATGCGTCTGAAAAGAATCAACGTTTGGAAAATTGTCGCGCGTCGGCGGTCGTTGCGCCCCGCGATTTTGCGCCCCCCGGCGTCCCGGCCATCCAAGTCGACGACGTGCATCGCGCGTTTGCGCGTATTTTGTGTCATTTTCGCCCGCCGCACCGCCAGCCGCGCATCGGCATTAGCCCATTGGCCGCCGTCAGCCCCACGGCGCAGCTCGGGCCGAACGTCGATGTCCATCCGTTTGTGACGATCGGCGATCGCGTGACGATCGGCGCCGGCTCGACGATCCACTCGGGCGTACACATCATGGCCGACTCGCAGATCGGCGAAAACGCGACCATTTTTCCAAACGCGGTGCTTTACGAAAACACCGTCGTTGGGCCTCGCTGCCTGATCCATGCCAACGCGGTGCTGGGCGCCTACGGATTCGGCTACGGCTTCGAGGACGGCCGGCACGTCCTGTCGGCCCAATTGGGCAACGTCGTGCTGGGCGCCGATGTCGAAGTCGGGGCCGGCTCGACCATCGACCGCGGCACCTACGGCCCCACCTCGATCGGCGAAGGCACAAAGATCGACGATTCCGTGATGATCGCCCACAACTGCCGCATCGGCCGCCATAACATGCTCTGCTCGCAGGTCGGCGTCGCCGGCAGCACCACCACGGGCGACTACGTCGTCATGGCCGGACAGGTCGGCGTTCGCGACCACGTTCACATCGGCGACCGGGCCGTGCTCGGCGCAATGGCGGGCATCACCAACGACGTGCCCGAGGGAAGCCGCATGATCGGCATTCCCGCCACGCCCGAACGCGATCAAAAAATCAAGCAGGCGGCGTTCAGCAAGCTGCCCGAGATGCGCCGCCAGTTGAAACAGTTGCAGCGGACCGTCGACGCGATGCTTTCGGATTCGCCGGCCGCGCCGCTAACGGTCGACGCCGGAAAAGCCGCCAAAAACGACGATCCCGACGACCGCCGGGCCGTGGCCTAGCTTGCCGATCGAAACTTTCCCCTTTTCAGACGATCCCTCCGCGATTTTCGATCCCGCAATGACCGACATCGTTTCGAACGAGCCTCCGCGCCGCGTCGGCCTTCTGGCCGGCTGGGGGCAGTTGCCCGTGGTCGTCGCCCAGTCGCTGCGCCGCCAGGGGACCGAGGTTTTTTGCCTCGGCACGATCGGCCACGCCGATCCGGCGCTGGCCGAGGTGTGCAACGACTTTCACTGGCTCGGGCTGGCCAAGTTTGGGTCGGCCATCCGTTATTTCCACCGCCACGGCGTGACCGAAGCCACGATGGCGGGCAAGATTTTCAAGGTCCGCCTGTTCCAACGATGGAGTTGGCTGCGGCATCTGCCCGACCTGCGCACCGTTCGCATGTTTTTGCCCCATTTTTGGACGCGAAAGAAAGATTGCCGCGACGACTCGCTGCTTGGGGCGATCGTCGAGGAGTTCGCCGCCGAAGGAATCCGCTTCGCGCCGCCGACCGACTACGCTCCCGATCTGCTGGTTCGCGAGGGCCGGCTCACCCGCCGAGGCCCGACCGACTGGCAGCAAAAAGACATCGCCTTCGGCTGGCGGATGGCGAAGGAGATGGGCCGGCTCGACATCGGGCAAAGCGTGGCCGTGAAGGATCAAGCCGTGCTGGCCGTCGAGGCGGTCGAGGGAACCGACGAGTGCATCCGCCGAGCCGGCTCGCTCTGTCCCGCCGGAGGTTTTACCGTCGTCAAAGTGGCCAAACCGCAGCAGGACATGCGGTTCGATGTGCCGACCATCGGCTTGGGCACCGTCAAAACGCTTTGCGCGGCCGGCGGCAAGGTGCTGGCCGTCGAGGCCGGCCGAACCATCTTTCTCGATCAGCCCGCCGTTCTCGACTATGCCGACCGCCGGGGGTTGGTCATCGTCGCCCTGGCCGACGCAATGGGGCCTTCCGCATCCTAGGCCGCTGTGGATCTCTCGCTCACTCCTCTTGTTCCGGCAGTGTCCTAACTATGTGTTGCTGGTCCTTTTTTTGACGACCAGAGATCATTCTGTAGTATTGTGCGACTGAGTCTTTTTGGTGGGGGGGTGCTTGGCGCGTAGCGCACGACATTTAGAATACAATTGGATTACACATTGCTTGTGGCCTGGCGATTTTGTAATATTCCGCCGCATTTTCACACTTCGGCAAGCCTTAAGGGGAACATCATGGATGCCCTTCTTCAGTGTCAAGTCAGTCCGGGAATGTTTAAAGGCGAGGTGGCGGTGCGCGGCATCTCCGCTGACGGGACGGAGTTCTCGCTGTTTGTGTCGGATGAATATGTAGAGTGCCGCGACAAACTGCAAACGGAAGTTTTTTGCGAAGGCCGGCTGCGTGTTCAAGTGCTTGACCGCGAGGGCCCACTCGTTCTGGTTCGACTGCCAGGCCAGACTTTTGAAAATGGCCGGACCGTAGCGGTGTCGGATTCGATGGTTGAAGTGTGCCAGCATCACCAACCGGCCTAAACTAAGCATGATTCTTTCCAACGCTGAATTGTTTAAAGCAATCGATGATGGCCGACTAATTATTCGGCCAGAACCAGCGCCAAGACTTCCGGCGATTCAATGTGCCCATTCACCTTACGACACACACTCCGTTGATTTGTCTCTAAGCGATGAAATCACCATCCCGAAAACAGGGCAACTCACTTACGATCTAACACAACCAGGCCAGATCGCTTCCACTATCCAACAGCATTCTGAAACCGTCAAAATCACCCAATGTCAGCCATTCTGTTTGGAACCGAATCGGTTTGTATTGGGCAGGACAGTGGAGTACATTAGACTCCCAATACTCCCGAACCATGATACATGTCTCGCAGCGAGAATCGAGGGTAAAAGCAGCCGCGCGAGGTTTGGCATCCTCATTCACTTCACTGCACCAACAGTCCATCCTGGTTTTTGCGGAACCCTTACACTCGAAATCATCAACCTCGGACCAGCCTCGATATTATTGCGTCCTGGCATGGCGATCGCTCAATTGATCGTGGAGGAAGTTAAAGGCCGCCCTATTGAAAATCCAAGCCAGTTTCAAGGGCAACAAACGCCATCTGGCAACTAAGCGATGCAGTTTAGGGAAAGCATTCACGGGGTAGCGGGAGACTGTTCTAACGGTATAGAGATGCCTGAATGCAAGGAATGGCTAGCCACACGGCGTTAGGGCACTACCGCATTCCTGGCAGGTTTGATTTTCCGGGCGGCATCCGCCACAATAGATGCTTGGTTTTCTCCAATCCAACCCTTCAGGCGGATTCTCCACCATGATTTGCGTCAGCATTGGCCGCGGCCGGCATCGACACGTCGTTGCGGAACATCGGCATCTGGTCGAACAGGGCGCCAAGCTCGTCGAGCTGCGCATCGACTACATCAACGGCGACGTAAACCTTCGACGGCTGCTGGCCGACCGGCCCTGTCCGGTGATTATCAGTTGCCGGCGCGCGGCCGACGGCGGCAAATTCGCCGGCACCGAAGAGCAGCGGCTGCTGTTGCTGCGAGCGGCCATCGCCGAGGGCGTCGAATACGTCGATCTGGAAGAGGACGTCGCCGCGTCGATCCCCCGATTCGGCAAAACAAAGCGAATCGTCAGCCTGCACGATTTTCGCAAAACGCCGGACGACATCGAAGCGATTCATCGCCGGCTGTGCGGGCTCGATCCCGACATTGTCAAAATCGCCACGATGGCGAACCACCCGCACGACAATCTTCGGATGTTGCAGCTCACGCGGCGCAGCCAAGTGCCGACCATCGGTTTCTGCATGGGCGACGTCGGCATTCCGTCGCGCATCCTAGCCGGCAAGTTCGGCGCGCCATTCACCTACGCCACGTTCCATCACGAGCGGGTGTTGGCGCCCGGCCAACTCAGCTACCAGCAGATGACCGAAATCTATCGCTACGACCAGATCAATGCCGACACGGAGGTCTACGGCGTGATCGCCGATCCGATCGGGCACAGCCTGAGCCCGCAAATCCACAACGCGGCTTTTGAACACTGCAAACTCAACAAGGTGTACGTGCCGATCCGCGTGCCGCGTGAAGACCTATCGCGATTTCTGGACGAGGCCGCGGCAATGGACATCAAGGGCTTGAGCGTGACGATTCCGCACAAGGAGGAAGTCGTCAAAAAGCTGGCCCAATCCGATGGTTTCGTCCGCGGCATCGGGGCCGCCAATACGATTATTTTCGACGGCAAGACGCTTTGCGGCTACAACACCGACCTCCAGGCGGCGATGGAAAGCCTCGAGTCCGCACTCGGCGGCGGCGAAGAAGCTAAGCAGCGGATGAAGGGCCGCACCGCCTTGGTGCTCGGCGCCGGCGGCGTGGGCAAAGCCATCGTCTACGGGCTGGTTTGCCGCGGGGTGAACGTCGTGGTGACCGACGGCGTTTCGCGCCAGGCTCTGACCCTCGCCAAGCATTTCGAATGCCGCAGCGTCGAATGGGCCGCACGCCACACCGTCTCGGCTGACTTCCTATTCAACTGTACGCCGGTGGGCATGCACCCGAACGTCGACGAAACGCCCTTCGAAAAACACTTTTTGCGGCCGTCGATGGTCGTGTTCGATGCCGTCTATAACCCCGAAAACACCCTGCTGGTGAAAGACGCCCGCAGCCGAAACTGCTCGGTCGTCACCGGCGTCGACATGTTCGTCCGCCAGGCGTGCCTTCAGTTCGCGCTGTTCGCCGGGCAAGAAGGACCTGCCGACCTGATGCGCGAAACGATCCGCCGCGCCATCGGCGCCGCGAAATACTAAAGCCCGCGTTCAACCGATCAGCCTTCCAGCGGCGATGTGCAATGGGCGCATCGTACGGCCTTGATCGGAATTGTCGACTGGCACTGCGGGCAGGTCTTCGTGGTCGGTTCAGCCGGCGGCCCGGAAATCAGCCGATTCATCTGCTTGATCACCAGGAAGATGCAAAAGGCCACGATCACGAAGTCAACGACGTTGTTCAAAAACTTGCCGTAGCTGATCACGACCGCCGGGGCGGTTTTCGTTGCAGCGGTCAATGGAATCGTAAGGCTCGAAAAATCCACCTTGCCCAGCAACACTCCGATCGACGGCATGATGACATCGCTGACCAGCGACGAGACGATCTTGCCGAAGGCCCCGCCGATGATGATGCCCACGGCCATGTCCACGGCGTTGCCTTTGACGGCAAAATCTCGAAACTCTTTGAGCATGCCCATGTCGAGTCCTCCTCGGATCAAGAATGAAAGGTGCGGAAGAGGACTGGATTATAGGGGACGCACCGCCGCATGCCAAGAAGTACGCCGCGCCAGCTACCACGAAATCGCATGCGCCCCGAGCCAAAGGGCCAGCGAAACGGCGAGTACCGTCAAGGCGTAGCGACGCCAGTCGGACATCGTGGCCGGGCGGCTGTCGGCGGTCTGGCCTTGGAAGAAGGCAATATCCGCATAGCGCACGGCGATCAGACCAAACGCCGTGGCCCAAAGAACCACATCCAGCCAGCCGAGACTGAACCCGTTCTGACGCTGGCCGATGCCGATGGCCGACAAAACCAGGATAAAATTGCCGACTCCCAGCCAGAACAATCTTGCCAAGCAGCCGCCTGCGCGGTCCCTATCAGAACTCTCGCTTTGCATAAGGCCCTCCGGTATCGCGTGGCGATAAACCGGATGGCGGCCCGACCATCCATGCACCATATTTCCTGCTGCGCCGCCGCGGCGCAGCACCCTTTCAGCGGATCGGCGTCATTATAGATCGTCGGGCCGGCCGCGTCCACCGCGACCCTAAAGTCGCCGCATGTTCCGCATTCCGCAAATACCGCACAGTCAAGCCGCATCCGTCCGACTTTTTCCACGACTTGACGCCGCTAGCGTCCGAAGACAATTACGATGGACCCTTCGTAAAGG
>CAYMQL010000144.1:0-6436 GCA_964392255.1 uncultured Planctomycetaceae bacterium
AATCATTGGACCTGTAGGAAACCGCATAGTCTACGGAATTTCGGTTCCTTCGGCAATAGCCGCCGATACCCCGCAGGTCCGATCGGTGATACAATAGGAAACATGAACGTCCGCCCGTGGAGCACGCCCGAACTGCTGGCGCCGGCCGGCGATTGGGACTGCTTGAAGGCAGCCGTCGCCAATGGCGCCGACGCCGTCTATTTTGGACTTCAAGGGGGAATGAACGCCCGCGTCCGGGCGGCAAACTTCGCTGAGGCCGAGTTGCCCGAGGTGATGGCGTTTCTCCGCGTCCGGGGCATTCGCGGCTATTTGGCCCTCAATACGCTTGTGTTCAGCGACGAGCTGCCCGAGGTCGAGCGAACCGCCCGACTGGCGGTCGCCGCGGGCGTCGACGCCGTGCTGGTGCAAGACCTCGGCGTGCTGCGGCTGCTCGGCCGTCTCTGTCCCGAGTTGCCGCTGCACGCCTCGACGCAGATGACCCTTAGCAGCGCCGAGTGCATCGGCGAGGTCGAATCGCTCGGCGTGCGTCGCGTCGTGCTGCCGCGCGAGCTGTCGATTGCCGAAATCGCCGCCCTCGCCTCGCAAACCCGCGTCGAACTCGAAGCCTTCGTCCACGGGGCGCTATGTCTCAGCTTCTCGGGCCAGTGTCTGGCGAGTCTTGCGTTGGGCGGGCGGAGCGCCAATCGCGGCCGGTGCGCCCAGCCGTGCCGGCTGCCCTACGAAGTGCTTTGCGACGGCCGACCCATCGAAAACCAGGCCGAGCGGCGCTATCCGCTCAGCCCGCACGATCTGGCCGCCTACGACCGGCTGGCCGAACTGGTCGCCGCGGGCGTTTCGGCGCTGAAGATTGAAGGACGCCTGAAATCGGCCGAGTACGTCGCCTGCGTCACGCGCCATTACCGCACGGCCATCGACCGCGTTGTCGGCTCGCATTCCGATAAGATCAACCGCCCTGACAAAATCAACAGCCGCGAGCCAACAGCTCCCGGAGCAGCCGTCCCCGGCCTTTCCCAGGCCGACGTGGCCGAGATGGAACTGACTTTTTCGCGCGGCTTCTGCCACGGCTGGCTCGACGGCGACGACCACCCGTCGCTCGTCTCCGGCCGCAGTTCCGACAAGCGCGGAACATGTATTGGCAAGGTCCAGCGCGTTCAGGGGCAGCGAATCGCAGTCGAGTTGACTGCTCCGATCCGTTGCGGCGACGGCGTGGCGTTCGAAACTCTCGGCAGCGAAGCGGCCGAACAAGGCGGCCGCGTCTACGAAATCTTTCGTAACGGCCGCTCGGTCAAAGACGCGGCGGCCGGCGGCGTGGTCGAGCTGGCTTTTGCCAACGATTTGCTCAATACATCGAAGATTCGCCCGGGCCAGAGCGTTTGGAAGACCGACGACCCGCAGGCTGCGCGCCGTTTGCGCAAAACTTTTATGACCAACCGGCCGCAACGCCGCATGCCGTTGGATTTGCGGATCGAAGCAGCCGTCGGCGATCCGCTTCGCGTCGAAGCAACGGCCGGCAGCGGCGCGGCTTGCCGCATCCAGTCGCCCGCTCCGCTGCCGGAAGCCGCCAAACATCCGCTGACCGTCGAGACGCTCCGCGAACAGTTCGGCCGCTTGGGCAACACGCCCTACGAGCTGCGCCGCGTCGAGGCCAAAATCGATGGGCGGCCGATGATTCCGTTGAGCGTGCTGGGAAAGCTTCGGCACGAAATGCTGCGGCAATTAGAGGCGGCCGCCGCGCAGCCGCCCCGGCGAGCGATTGCAGAAAGCTCTCCGCTCGCTGCATTACGACGCGAATCAAATAGCCGGGGGCTCACAGCCTCCGGTACGCCCGACGCGCGTTGTCGCATCCACGTCCTTTGCCGCTCGATCGAGCAGATTGCGTCGGCGATTGCCGACGGGGTCGACAGCGTCATTGCCGATCTCGGCGACGACGAGCGATTGGATGAAGCCGCAGAAATAATCCGCCGGGGCGGCGCGAAGCTCACGTTGGCCGCGCCGCGCATCCACAAGCCGAGCGAACATGACGTGCTTGCGCGGTTGGCCGCGCATCGGCCCGACGCCGTTTTGGTGCGCAATCTGGCGGGCCTGGCGTTCTTTCGCCGCCTCGGCGTGCCGATGATCGCCGACTTCTCGCTAAACGCCGTCAACGACCTGACCGTCGCGCGGCTTCTCGACCAAGGCGCCGAGCGCGTGACCGCCGCCTACGATTTGGATAAGCGCCGGCTGAACGAATTGACGACGCTGGTCGATCCGCGGCGGCTGGAAGTCGTCGTGCATCGCCACATGCCGCTGTTCCACACGGAGTATTGTTTGTTCTGCGCGATTCTCGGCTGCGGCCGAAACCGCCGCGACTGCGGCCGACCATGCCGCCGGCACGATCTCCGTCTGCGCGACCGCCGCGGCGAAGAACACGTATTGCTTGCCGACGGCCGCTGCCGCAACACGTTGTTTCGCGGCGAGGCCGAGTGTATGATCGACGCCGCAGCGTCGTTGCAGGAACGCGGCTTCCGGCATTTTCGGATCGAACTGCTTCCCATCGAAAATGGCGACGCGAGTCGAATAATTGATAAAATCAACGGACAACGACCCTATTCGCGCAGACCGCGACCATAGCGCATTTTCAATAAAAGATATGCACGGCAGGCGCTGAATTGCGCCGTAGAGCTTCGCTCGAAGGTCTGGTTGTTACCCAAAACACACGAAACACCAATCCCATGAATCCATTAGAAGAAATGATTTTCCAACACGTTCAATCGCCCGACTATCGGCCGGGCAAACCGCGGGCCATCGCCCAGCAATTGAAGCTCTCGAAAGAGCAAGCCGCCGAGGTGCGCCGGGCCGTCAAACGCATGGTCCAATCGGGCCGAATCGCGTATGGCCCGAACCATCTGGTGGTGCCTGCCGTCGAGCGCGCCCCCGCAAAGCCGCCCAAAGGCAATCGCCGCTTGGGAGTGTTTCAGCGGCGTCAAAAAGGCTTCGGCTTCGTTCGATTGATCGACGCCGAGCCCTCGGCCGGCGAAGTGAAGGACATTTACATTCCGGCCGACGGCGCCGGCGACGCCGCCACGGGCGATACGGTGCTGGTCGAAGTGACCCGGGCCCGCCGCGGCGATCCCGGCCCGCGCGGCGCGATCGTCGATATCGTCGAACGCCAAACGCACCAGTTCGTCGGCACGTATCTCGAGTCGGGCGGTTCGGCCTACGTGCGGATCGACGGGCCGCTGTTCGCCCGGCCCATCTATGTGGGCGATCCCGGCGCGAAAGACGCGCAGACGGACGACAAAGTCGTGATCGAAATGGTGCGGTTTCCGTCGCCGCTGCACGACGGCGAAGGCGTTATAACCGAAGTGCTCGGCCCGCGTGGAAAACCGGGCGTCGACACGCTTTCGATCCTCCGCCAGTTCAATCTGCCCGACCAATTTGCCGAAGACGCGCTCGACGAAGCGCGGCGACACGCTGAAACGTTCGACGAGAGCATCGCCGGCCGCACCGACTTCACCGGCGAGACGATTCTGACGATCGACCCGGTCGACGCCCGGGACTTCGACGACGCGATTTCGCTCGAACCGCTCGCCGACGGGCACTGGCGGCTCGGCGTTCACATTGCCGACGTGTCGCATTTCGTCCGCCCCAATACGCCGTTGGATCGCGAGGCGTTCGATCGCGCGACGAGCGTTTATTTGCCCGACCGCGTCGTGCCGATGCTGCCCGAGTTGATTTCCAACGGCCTGGCAAGCCTCCAGCCGGGCAAAATCCGCTACACTCTTTCGGCCGTGATGGAATTTTCGGCCGACGGCTTGCGCCTTTCGACCGACCTGCACGCGGCGGCCATCCGCAGCAGCAAGCGGCTCACCTACGAACAGGTCGACGAGTTTCTGAAGGACCGCGACGCGGCTCGCCAAAAACTCGGCGGCAAGGTTTGCGACCTTCTGGGCCGGATGCACACGCTGGCCATGACGCTGCGCCGACGGCGGATGACCAACGGGGCGCTCGAGTTGACTATGCCCGAAGTCAAAGTCGATCTCGATAAAAACGGCCGGGTAACCGGCGCCCACGTCGTCGAGAACACCGAAAGCCACCAGATGATCGAGGAGTTCATGCTGGCGGCCAACGAGGCGGTGGCCGAAACGCTCCGCGACCGCGGGCTACACTTTCTGCGCCGCATCCACCAGGCCCCCAGCGCGCAAAAAATCAAAGTGCTCACGGAGTTCATGACCGAGCTGGGCTATCCGAACGACGGCTTGGAAAGCCGCTTCGAGCTGCAAAAACTGCTCAGCGCGGCCATCGGCCGGCCCGAGCAGCACGCCGTCCATTTCGCCGTGCTGCGTTCGATGCAGCGGGCCATCTACAGCCCGATGGTCGAAGGCCATTACGCCCTGGCCAGCCAGTGCTACTGCCACTTCACCTCGCCGATACGCCGCTATCCCGACCTGACCGTCCACCGGCTGGTCCGCGCGCTGTTGGAAAAGAAAAAAACCCGCAACGACTACGAGGAGCTTGTGGCCCAGGGCCGCCACTGCTCCGATCGCGAGCAACGGGCCGAAGCCGCCGAACGCGATCTGACAAAGCTCAAGCTGCTTAGCTACCTGAGCGCCCGCATCGGCGAGGAAATGGACGCCGTGGTGACCGGCGTGGAAAGCTACGGCATTTTCGTCCAAGGCATCGAACTGCCCGCCGAAGGGCTGGTCCGCGTCGAAACCTTGGGCAACGACACCTTCCGTTTCGACCGCGCCGCGCACACCCTGGCCGGCTATCGCGCTGGCAACAGCTACCGGCTCGGCGATCTGCTGCGCGTGGCCGTTGCCCGAGTCGATCTGGAGCGACGCGAGCTGGATTTCCGGGTCGTCGGGCGGAAGAAGGGGAAAGCAACATCCACGAAGCACACGAAGAGCACGAAGGGCGCAAAGGCTGCGAAGAGTGTTAAGGGAAAAGGGAAACGCGCCTCGGAAACGCGCAGAACGTCAAAAAAGACGAAGGCAAAACGCCGCAGATAGGGGACTGTCCCAATTTTTGTGTCAGCGAAAATGGGACTGTCCCCTTTGCCGTGGACAATCTCAATCGGCCGTATTACAGCAGCTTCGGCGGCTTGCCGTCGATGTAGGACTGATTGAGCTGCTGGGCCTTTTCCTTGGTGCTGAAGTCGGGATATGCGACCGGTTTGCTGACGCCGTGCCGGGCCAGAATCCGGGCGCACTCAATACGGCACTGGCCGGCCAAGTCGATTGCCGAGGCTAGAATGCGCTCGCACTCCTGCGGCGCATGAAAACCCATGCCGTTGCTTGCGGCCACGTAGTCCCAGCGCAACTGCGCCCCGCGAACCAACCGGCGGACGCCGGCCAACTCTTCGTCGTCGGCGCCGGCTTCCATGGCCGCGGCAATATCAAAATGAGCCTGGGCCAGCATCGTTTCGGCCCAGCCGCGGGTCTGGTGCTGCTTGTCCTGAATGGCCTCGACCCGCCCGCGCAGCTCTTGCTCGCCCCAGCGGTGGCACACCGCACAGGAATTGGCGATATTCAAGAGCGGGCTTTGGATGTGGTGGTCGGTGAACTTCACTCCGCCCTCGCTGCGATACGGCATGTGGCAGTCGGCGCAGGCGATGTTGCGATAGGCGTGTACGCCCGTGCGATAGACCTCGTAGTCGGGATGCTGGAGCTTGACCATCGGCGCCTTGCTGACGGCGTGGGTCCAGTCGGCGAAGTCGGCTTTGTCGTAGTATTCGGCCATTTGCTCGGGCGTCGTGCCGATCTGCCCGGGCTCGGCGCCGTTGTCCCAGGGGAAGGTCAGGTAGTTGCCTTTTCCCTTGAAATAGTATTCAACGTGGCATTGGGCGCAGACCAGAGTGCGCATTTCCTGGTGCGTGGCCTCGTCGATGTTGCGTCCGCGCCGGGCGAACGCCTCGCGCAAGGCTGGCCGGCTGACGCGAAGCTTCATCGTGTTCGGTTCGTGGCAGTCGAGGCAGCCGATCGGATGCGTGATCTCGGTCTTAAAATCGTCGAATCGGGCGGCGTAGAATTTTTCCGGGCCAATCGCGTGCATCAGCCGCGGCACGTCGGGGCTTTTGCATGTCCAGCAGGTGGCCGCCGTCTTTTCATTGACCCGCTTCGTGGTCGTTACGTCCTCGATCGCGTGAATATGCCCTCGGGCTTGGCGATATTCTTTGGCGAACGAGTAGCCGGCGAACAGGATCACGTTGGCCGGCGTTTCGGCGAGATAATCGCGCGGATCGGCCCCGCCGTAGCGCGTCTTCGTCGTCGAGTCGGCCATTTTCTTGTAGGCCTCGTATTCGCGGGGGTAGTTTTGGCCCCACTTGGCGCTGTCGGTTTCCCATTGGCCGATCGGTTGCAGGGGAATTCGCTGTCGGGCCTCTTCGCGGCGTTCGAGGATCGACGCGGCCAGCAGGCCCAACAACAACCCCAGCCCCACGAAATAAAGATGACGC
>CAYMQL010000145.1:0-3476 GCA_964392255.1 uncultured Planctomycetaceae bacterium
TGGATGGTCAAGCAAAGCACTGGCATAGCCAGTGGCACTCAATTCCAAAATCAAAAGTTGACAAAGCTCTGGGCCGGCTGGATATGAAAAACATCGATCCAAGGAGCTTGCTGATGAGCCGAACTTTGCCGAAAAGAAGCTGTCGCGTTGCGTTGGGGCGTTTACGTTGGTTGACACTGTTGTTGATTGGGGCGTGCATGCAGATCAACGCCGCAGCCGGCGATGAGGCCCGGGGAGGCGCTGCGGCGCCGCCACCGGATTTCAGCACGATGCGCCCGATCCGCACTCCGCAGCCAATCGAGATTTCCGTCGGCCAAGGCGAAGGCGACTTGCAGGGCGGCGACGACAAAATCATCCAGGCGGCGGTCGATTACGTCGCCGGATTCGGCGGCGGGGTTGTTCGCGTGCTGCCCGGCACGTACGCAATGCGCAACGCCGTCTTTCTCCGATCGGGCGTAACCCTGCGCGGGTGCGGCGACAAGACCGTTCTGAAACGGGCGCCGAGCGTCAGCTCTCCGCTGGTGCGCGAATCCGACTGGTATGAATGCGCCGTCGAAGTGGCCGATGCAAAGGGCTTTACGCCCGGCTGCGGCGTCGCGCTGAGCGCTACGAACCCCGATTGGCCGCACACGCTCATGTACACGGTCACCGCCGTGCAGGGAAACGCTCTGTATCTCGACAGGCGGCTGGACAAGGACTTCTGGATGAAAGACGGCGCGAAGGCGAGGGCGATTTCGTCGATTCTCTGCGCGCACGACGCCGACGACGTGCTGGTCGAGGACATCGTGTTGGACGGCAACCGCGCCGAGAACGAGTACATCGACGGCAACTTTGCCGCCGCGGTGTATCTTCGCTGCTGCGACCGCTGGACCTTCAAGAACGTCATCGCCCAAAACTACAACGGCGACGGATTCAGCCCCCAGGTGTGCAACGACGTCCGCTTTGAAAATTGCCAAGCGAACAACAACGCGGGCCGAGGTTTTCATCCGGGCAGCGGCGTGCGACGCTCGGTTTTCATCGGCTGCAATGCGAAAGGCAATTTGGGCGGATTCTTCTGGTGTTGGGGCGTCTGCGACGGACGTGTCGAGGATTGCACGTTTTCCGATAATCTCCAGTACGGCATGAGCTACGGCCACCGCGACACCGACAACGTCGTGCGGCGCTGCGCGTTCGAGCGCAACGGCCAGGTGGGCGTCGTTTTCCGCAAAGAAGGAGTCGAATCGCGGCACGGCAACCGCAACCGCATCGAAGAATGCCTGGTCCGCGACAACGGCGGCGAAAAAGGCGGGTGCGGCGTCGACATCCAGGGAAAGACGCGGGACATTGTCATCGCCCAATGCCGCTTCGAAAACAGCCCGAACGGAAAGCAAAATATCGCGATCCGCATCAGCCCTGATGCGAAAGACATCACATTAGACGGCAACACGTTCACCGGCTGCCCGGTCGAAGTGCAGGACTTGCGCGTCGAAGCAACCCAATAGAACGCGGCAAGCCGAAATCAACAGCGGCCGATCGCCTATCCTAAAAGCCGGGCGAAAATTGCGCCTGCGAAAAACGATCGCTCTTTCGTGGCGGGCTGAAAACCGTCGCTTAGCGAACAGGCGTCAACGGACGCAGAGGCGACCCCTCGGCTCCGGAAGCCGCCGGTTTGCGCCGCGGCGGAATCCTTAATTCTTTGCCGATCGGCAGAAGGTCGAAATCGGAAAGCACGTCGCGATTCAGCTCGAAGATTTCTCGGGCACGGTCGGCCGCGCCCAAATAGCGAGCGGCCAATCCGGCCAGCGTGTCGCCGTCGACGATCGTATGGCTGCCCGGCGCGTCGTCGGCGGTCGAAGCCAGAGTCGCCTCCATCGACGCGCCGAAACGCGGCCGGACGGCGCGGTCCGAATGCGGATACTCCGCGGCCAGCGCGGGCGGCGGCTCGTGTGCCTCGATCGGCGTTACGACCGTTGCCGGCTGAAGCCCGTAATTTGCCCGTCGCGTGCTGCGCCGCCCGGCAGGGTTCGGCTTCGGCGCTTCGGCCCGGCAACGCAACAACAGCTCCGCATCGAGAACGGCGGCGTCGGGCGCGGGCGGCGGGATCGGATCGTGGCGAAACAACATCGCCGCGCATGCGCCGGCCAGCAGCACGCACAGTCCGATCGAGGTTTTAATTGCCGGATCGCCCATTGTCGTTCCAACCGCACGCCTCACGCTCCGCGCGAGGCCGAGTCGCCCAAACCGTTCGCCGCGCGTGGAAAATCCATTTCAATCAGCGGCGCAAGTTGTTTCACGGATTCGTTAATCAATATCGGGCGCGGCCGCCCGCAAGTTGCAGCGAAGCCGGGCCGATCCGCCGCCGGCCGATTGTAACGGTCGGCTCCTGCCGAGTCTGGCGATGATGCCGCGACGGCGGCTTGAGAGACTCTGCGGCGCAGAGCGATTGTGCCGGATGAGCGAGTTGTTCGGCCGCCGATGCGGCCAAGAATACTTGCTACGCCCTTCGCCGCCGCCGCCGCCAGCCGAGGGCGATGGGAAGAACGCTGAGGAGCAAGCCGATCGCCGAAGGTTCGGGCACGGAAATGAGCGTCCCTTGCATGTTCAGCGTGAGACCTTGCGGCAACGAGACGTTGACGGCGCCGCCGTCGTTTTTCACGGTAAGGGTCAGTTTGCCGTAGGCCCAAAGATCATAGGCGCTGTAGCTATAGTCGAATTGCGACCAGGGCACAAGGTCTTGCAAGTAGATGTTGTCGCCCAAATTGAAGGAATGCACACCGGGC
The DNA here is from genome assembly GCA_964392255.1 of uncultured Planctomycetaceae bacterium. Taxonomy (GTDB): domain Bacteria; phylum Planctomycetota; class Planctomycetia; order Pirellulales; family Thermoguttaceae; genus CAYMQL01. The sequence goes on from CAYMQL010000145.1 coordinate 2,760, forward strand.
GTATTTATATACACATCGGTATAAAATATTTCATAGAAGCCCGTTAAACGATGAAACTCCCCGTCAAAGGTCGTAACATATCCGGCGAAGCGAGTTTCCAGTTCAGCGTGGACGTACCCGGCTTCCGATACGCTGGCTTCGACGGGGAGATCGTACGATCCGATAATGTCCACGATGGAAGCGGGATTTGTGTACAAGAAGTTTGGTGCGCTGCCCGAGATGCCGAATTCAATGATCAATTGGGCCGGGGCATTGCCGCCGGCCGGTGCATATTGCGAAAGGCCCGTCCCCGGTGCAAGGTAACACGAAACCGAGCTGCCTCCAATCATGGTCCCGACGCCGAATTGCGCGGTGCTGGTGTTCCCGTTGTCTTTGGTAAACGAAAATACGTTGTTGATGACGGGCGTCGCCGTGGCTTGCGAATAATCCCAAGCATAGCCATAGCCCGGACCATAGGGCGGAACGATCGGCGAGTCGCCGAATCCGCCATCGTAATTGTAGGAAAAATCCGTCGGGTTGACGCCATCGAATCCAAGGCAAGGAGAGCCGATCAAGGCGACAATGAAAACAGGGCACAAGACGGCCGTCAGCAAAAACCGCATGGATTGGTTAGTCGAGAACATAATTGCTCTTCTTCAGAAAAGACTGAGATCGAGAGATTTTGTATAAGCAGCATCTAGAAGAAACCTCATCATCATAAGGGAATATAGAGAATAT
>CAYMQL010000145.1:3486-6413 GCA_964392255.1 uncultured Planctomycetaceae bacterium
ATATGTCAAGCATATGCAGGTCAGCTAAAAGGGGCGGGGAGCTTTTTGCGGCTGCATGAGGACCAAGGAAAGAGTTGATGACGCGGCTGTCCCAAGACTGAACAAAGGCTGGCGTTGAGGGGCCATAACACATCGATCCGGCAGCAAAGAAGCGGTTTACACCGGGCCGACGGAGCGTTAGTCGCGCAATTCCGCGTGGGATTCGCGGTACGGCTTTTCGGCCTCGTAGAGCTTGATCCGGGCAAGGATCGCTTCGGCCAAATGCTTGTTTTCTTGGGCCTGGGCGAGGCTGTAGGCCCGGCGGGCGATTTCCACGGCGTCGGCGAATCGGCCCGCCTCGGCGTAGGCCGCGGCCAGCGTGTCCAGCGGCGCGGGATCGCCGCCGTTGGTCAGTCGGACTGTGCGCTGGGCCAGTTCGACGGCAGCCGGCGCGTTGCGGAGCGAGGCGTCGGAACACGTGGCCAGCGTCCAAGCCAGATGGTCGGCGGCCATGGCGAAATTCGGCTGCACGCGGAGCGCCTCGCGCCATTGCGTAACGGCCTTCGAGAACTCGCCTTGCCGGCTCAGCGCGTCGCCCAGATTGCATCGGGCCTCGATGCAATCGGGATGCGCGCGGAGGGCGTTTCGGAACAATGGGATCGCCGTCTCGGTCTCGCCCCGCCGCAAATGGATCATGCCCAGATTGTTGTTGGCGTCGGGATAATCGCGGTCGAGTTCCAAAACCCGGCGATAATGCGAAGCGGCGTCGTCGGTGCGATTCAATGCGGACAACGTGTTGGCGAGATTCATGTGGAACACGATGGAATCGGGCTTTTCGCGGATCGCCAGCTCGAAATGGGCGGCGGCCTCCTCGAATTGGCCTTTCAGTTTCAGCACGCCGCCGAGATTGTTGTGGATGTTGGCGTTGTTTTTCGGCCTGATCTCCAAGGCCTTTTGCAGCGATTGCTGTGCTTCTTCGAGCCGCTTGTCGCGGCCCAAGACGATGCCCAGGTTGTTATGGGCCATCCAGCAATCGGGATTGCGTGCGATGGTTTTTCGATACAGGGTTTCAACGTCGGTATACATGCTTGCTTGGCGCCAGGTCAGCGCGGCCAGCGTGCAAAGCAGCAGTCCCGCGAGCGCATAGCCCGCCGCGCGTCGCCCCGTCGAACCGCGATTGAACAGCAACGTTGCGCCCGCGCATAAAGGCACGATCGCGCCGAGGCTCGCCAAATACTGAAAGTGGTCGGCCACGTAGGAAAACAAGAAGGGATAGACGTTGCAGAAGCCCAATACCGGGAACAGCGTGCCGAGAAAAAACAGCGCGCCGGCCAGCGGCCCGCGCCATCGGGTGCGCAGTCGCCACAACGCGGCCAGCGCCAGCAATGAAGCCGCGGGGAACAGATATTGCCATGCGGCCGTCGGATCGAGCCGCCAGCGCGGATAAATAAACAGCAAGTTCGCCGGCCAGAGCAGCTTGCTCAGATAGAACCACGGCGCGCGGCCGGCCAGCAACAGGCGTTCGACGAGCGACAGATCGAACTGTTCGCCTTTGGCGCCGATCAGGTGGCGTTCGACCAGCGCGGTGCAAACGCCGGCGACCGCGCCGACGGCGAAAAACGGCAAAAGCGGCAGCACGTCGCGCTTCCATTCGATGCGGCCGCGCTGCCACCAGAAGACGACAAGCAGCGCGCCGGGCAGGGTCGCCGTGACCGTTTTGCTCATCAACCCCAGCAGAAACAGCGCCATCGCCAACCCGTAGGCCGAGGGCTTCCGCGTCTGATCGAACCGCAGATACGCCAGTGCGGCGCTCAAATAGAAGACGGCGGATAGGGTGTTTTTCAGTTCCGAGATCCAGGCGACCGATTCGACGTGGACCGGATGCAGCGCAAAGACGGCCGCGGCCAGCCACGCCCCCGGTATTTTGAGCCGCCGCAACAGAATCGCCGCCAACAGAGCCGCCATCGCATGCAACCCGATATTGACCAGATGATAGCCCAGCGGCGAGTCGCCCCAAAGACGATGCTGGATCCAGAACGCGCTGTGCAGAAGCGGATAATACTGCTGCGTCGCGCCCAGCTCGAACCAAATGCGGTACAATCCGCCGAACGATTGCAGCTCGGGCTTGGTCACATGGGCTTCGTCGTCCCAAATGAACCCGCCGTGCCAAGCCGGCAGATAGGCAATGAACACGGCCGCGGTCAGAAAGACGACCAGTTGCCAATCGCGCAGCCAAGCGGCGTCGCAATCGTGCAACGATTCGCCGGTTTCCATCGGTCGGGTCATGCGGTTTCCAGAATCTCCAGGCTGCGGGCGGGCAGCCGGGGCGTTCATTTCATGATATCCGCCGGCCGGCGTCCGCACAACTCAAACCGCGCCGCGGTCCGCTACTGCTGCCGGCTGAGGCTGAAAATGGGAAGCATCAGCGCCAGGCCGATCGTGCCGATCACCACGCCCATCACGCTGATCATCAGCGGTTCGATCAGGCTTGTGGTGGTTTTCAGCGACGTTTCGACCTCGCCGTCATAATAGACGCTGACTTTCTGGAGCACTTCGTCGAGCTTGCCGGCGTCTTCGCCGGCGGCGATCATCTGGACCAAGACGCGCGGAAATAGCGGCGTGTTCTGAAGAATTTCGCAGATGCGTTTGCCGGTGGTCACTTCATCGAGTACGCGGTCCCAAAGCCGCTCGTAGTAGTAGTTGGCCGAAACGGCGCCGGCCAGCCGAATCGACTCGACGACAGGCACGCCGCTGCCCAACATCGTGCCGAGCGTGCGGATGCTGCGGCTGATGGTCACTTTGCGGAACATCGGCCCGACGATCGGCGCGTTGATCTTCAGCCAATCGAAGACCTTGCGCCCGGACTCGATGCGTCGGGCGTAAAAATAGCCGATCAGCAGGGCCGCCGCGCCCAGCAACCACAGATACCAGTAGTTCAGCATGGCGTC
>CAYMQL010000146.1:0-6400 GCA_964392255.1 uncultured Planctomycetaceae bacterium
TGCCGGGGATTTCGCAGGCTGCTGATTGCCTGACACAAAATTCCGTACAGGCCCCAATTGGCGGCAAGCAGACTTGGTCCGTCGGCGGCAATCGCGGAACCCGATCCCGAATTTCACGCCACACGGGCAAATGTCCAATACGTTGTTTTGTTTATTGCGTTTCAGAATATGAATGTCCTGTTTAGCCGCCGACGGTACGTCGGCGAGAGCGGCGATTTTGGCCGTTTTGGCCGACGTGCCGTCGGCCGCTAAACGACATTATTTTCTGATCCTCAATAAACAGCAATCATCAATGCGTTCTATCACGGCTGCGCTAAGCTGTACTGCTTGCCGAACAGAATGTCGTATTGAAGCAAGCGGTAGGCGTCGATCAGGCGTTCGAGCGGCGCCGGCACGGCGTCGGGCTCCAACGGCGTACCGTCGCGCGTGGCCAGTCGGTCGTTCGAAAGGATCGAGAACTTGGCCCGGACCGCGTCGTTCATCGCCAAAAAGCCCGTCGGAGCGATGCCGATTTTCGAGAGAACGTAGGTGCAAAGAAAATTCGTGCTGCAAACGAGGTCCGGCTCCTTGGGCAGGAAGTTAGACCAAACCAACAGCGGGACCTGCCGCCGGCCCAAAGCGCCGGGCGCCTGCGCGTCGGCCGATAGGCCCGCCGCCGCGTAAATCTCGGCGTTGCCGAAAGGCGGAATGTGATCGCCGAGTACGAGCACGACGGTCTTTTCGGGGCGTCGGCGGAAATAGTCGAGCATTCGCCCGAGTTCCTGATCGGCGTGGCGCAAGGCGTTGATGTAGGCCTTCAATTCTTTGTGGGCGGCCGGCGGCATCGGCTGGGCGATGTCCAGCTTCGAATTGCGGTAATGGTCGTAATCGTACGGCGAGTGGGTGCAGGTGGGAAACGCAAACACAAAGTAACGCCGGTTGTGCTTGCTGATGTCGATGATCGCGTCGACGACCGACTTGTCGTCGGGCCATCGGCCAACGATGTCGAGCGCGACCTGGCGGCCCTCGTCTTTTTTCGCCAGCCAAACCGTATGGTCGATATGGAAATAAGGATAGACTTGCAGGCGGCTATAGAGGATCGGCGGGCCGGAGTGGACCGCCAGCGTGCGATAGCCCTGGCTTTTCAGAAAGCCGGGAACCGTCGGCAAGTTGCGTTTGACGATTTGGACGTAAGAGCAAGCGCCCTTGGGCAAGAACGAACTGGACATGCCGGTCAGAAGCTCGAATTCCGTATTGACCGAGCCGAAGCATTCGTTGGGAACGATGGCGCGGCCCTGCGTATGCTCGGCCGCGGCGGCGCGGAAGTTGGGAATCGGATCGGCCGTGAAGCGGATGCGGAAGTCGTCGGGATTGATGAACGACTCCATCAGATAGAAAACGATATTGACGCTTTCTTCCCGATCGATCGGCGGGGCGACCGGCGCGGAACGCGGATAGTACTCTTCGACCGCGCGTGCGACCGCGGCCTTCGAATAGCCCGGCGGCGCCTTGGGGAAGGAGTCGGGAATGTCGGAAAAGAACTCGAACAGCAGTCCACGGCGGCGAACGGAGTAGATGCCGTTCGAAAGATTCTTGTGCATGTTCGCCCACTTCATGGCGCGGCGGACGGTGGGCACGCGCTCGACGGTCATCAGGGTTGTTATGCCGACCAGCGCGATCGCGCCCAGGCACAGCCGCGTGGTCAGCGCGGCGCGATAGCGGCTGCCGCGCCAGAGGATTGCCATGAGTCCGATCCAGATGACCACTCCGGCCACCGACGCGATGGCGGCGGTTTTGCCGAAAAAGTATGTAAAATAGTGAGAGAATGCAAGCAAGTATTGAACGTCCAACGGACGGATGATCGCTTGCAGGTAGTGCATTTTGAGGATATTGGCCACCACGGCAATCGAAGCGGCCGAGCAGACCAGTCCGACGGCGAACGCGAAGCGATTCGTGACGGCAAAAATAGCCATCGTCAACAACAGCACCAAGACCGTGTTCATCGCCACCGCGCCGGCGAAGGGGAGCATGGGGAATCGGCCGCAAAAGGCTATTTGGGTCGTTTCGACGACAAAAATCACGGCGGCCGACGCCACGGCGAGACGGAGCCAGTGGGCGTTGTTCTTCATCAGGCGGGTTGATTCGAAACGCCTCCATGTCGAGAGGGTTTCGGAGCGCAGAACGGTTCCGAGCAGCAGAGCCAACGCGCCGAGACCGAACAGCCGGGCCCATTGCGAGGCCTCGACGTACTCGGCCATAAGCAGGAACGGCACTGTGCTGAAGACGGCGGCGGCCAGAGCGCAGCCGGCCCAACGGCGCAGGCGGCGCGGGGCGGCGTCGGCGTCGGCGTCCCAAACGTAGGCCAAGGCCGCCAGCGCAATCAGGCCAAGCCATCCGAGAGCCGCGGCCGAAGCGTAAAAAATTACTTCGGCGCGAGCCAGATAGGGGAAGTCTGCCGCAGCCGTGGCGCGCGACATCCCAAACACCAAGCCGGCCGAGACTAGCGAGCAGGCGAGCGTCCAGGGCGACCGGACCGCCAGCGCGGCGGTTCGCCAAAGCGCGTTCGTAAAGCTCGAGGGCGGGGCGATGGGTTTGCTTTGTTCTGGGGCGGGCGGCAAGGCACACGTGTCGCTGCACATCATGGGGCGTCTCAGGGGTCGGCGCCGACGGCCACTTCGGCATCGGCTTCGCTTGGGGCGGGGGCTCCGGCGGTTAGGAGCTGTTCGAGGGTGTTGACCAACATGCGTTTATCGAAGGGTTTGACCACAAAGTCGGCCGCGCCGAGCTTAAAGGCGTCCTTCAGAATGTTCTTTTGGCCCAAGGCGCTGATGACGACGATCTTTGCGTTGGGATCGAGCGCGAAGATTTCGCGCAGGGCGTAGATGCCGTCGTATTCGGGCATCACCAGGTCGATGGTCATGGCCATGGGGCGGAGTTCGGTATAGCGATCGACGGCTTCCTTTCCGTTTCGGGCTTCGCCCACGATTTCCCATCCGGCGCCGCGGGCGGCCTCTTTGATTTTCTCGCGGACAATCGCCGCATCGTCGGTGACAAGTAGCGTTTTAGCCATGAGTATGAACCCTCGTATTAAATGTTTCGTGCGGGACCGCCGGCGCAGGAGATGCTAACTTCTCCGGTGCTGAGGTCGAAACTGAGGTGTCGTCCCACCTTGCCGCTGACGTCGCGTCCCGAGACGGCGATGCCGGCGGAGTCCAACGCCTTAACGACGGCTTCCACGTTGTTGTCTCCAATGCGCGCGAACTGGTTGCTGCCGAACATACAGGCGCCGCCGGCGATTTTTGCGATCAGTTCGCCGGTGGTGACGCCGTAGTTGTTCAGCGTAGCGAGCATGAAGGGCACCGCGGTGTCGGCAAACTTGGCCGGCTTGTCGTCCGCGCCGTGCGATTGGGGGAGAACGACGTGGCCGAGCATTCCCAGCCGGCGGCGCGGCGCGTAGAGCGTCACGGCCACGCAGGAGCCGAGAATGGTGGTCAGCCGCGCGGGATGTCGAGCAAAAACGGCCTCGCCCATGCCCACGGCGGTGTTGTTGTTCGGCTTATCGGTTGTGGATTTCATATAATTTATGCCCCGGCGGCGATTCAACTGGCGTTGTACAGCGCGTTTTCAATGGCATCGCGCAAAGCGACGGAAGGCACAAACAACAACCACCAATCGAGCTCTTCGCCTTCATGCCGGAAGCATGTGCGGCATACCAACACGGTGTCGCGCGAGGCGGCTTGCGCCACGAGGGCCTGTTGGACGACGCTCATGCCGTAGTCTTCGACGAAGTACGGCGCGGAAGGCAGGAGACGCGCGTCGAGCAGCTTCGTCAGCGCGTCGACGTAGGCGCAGCCGAGGATGTTGCCCGTCTCCTCCAAAGCGGAGCGTTCCAATTCGGTCCATCCGGGACCGAGATTGAGCTCGGCGTGCAGGAGCGAGGCGGCGAGTTGGCGTCCGTTCTCCTGGTTGAAGGTGAGCACGAGCGAGCCGCCCAACTCGCCTTCGAGGTTCAGCACGACCATAGTCAACTGGTCGTCGCCCATGTCCAGGTTGAGGTAGGCCTCTTCCAGAGGAAGTTCAGAGACCTCGTCGAGCGAGAGGCTGATCAGGCTGTTCGTCCAGCGGCACATCGCTACCGAGGCGTCGTGCGTCGCCGACGCGAACAACTCGCGCAGCACCTGCAACTTCGAGGATTCCGAAGAGTCTACGCGTGTCATAGCCTATTCTCCATGGTGTTCGCCGAGGCCGGGCCGAGGCGAGATGACATCTCGATCAACGCATGAGGATCGAGGATCAGGGACAGACGGCCGTCGCCGAGGATACTGGCCCCGGCGATGCCGTCGACGTTATGAAAATTGTCGGCGATCGACTTGATGACGATGTCTTCTTCGCCGAAGATTTGATCGACCACCAGCCCAAGCTGTTGGGCGCCGTCGCCGATGATCACGAGCGTTGCCGCGCCGGAATCGTCCATCGCCGTTTCGCGGCGGTTGCGAGCCCAGCGGAAGACGCGGCCGAGCCGCAAGATGGAAATGATGCGATCGCGAACCGTAGCCACGCTGCGGCCGTGAACGGTGCAAATGTCCTTGGGACCAACGCTGACGATTTCGGCCACCGCTTCGAGCGGCACGGCGAATACGTCGTTGTCGATGCCGACCATCAAGCTCGGAAGGATAGCCAAGGTCAGCGGCAGCTTGATGGTCAGGGTGGTGCCGCGGCCCAGTTCGCTTTCCATCTCAACCGTGCCGCTGAGGTCTTTGATCCGCGAGCGGACGATGTCCATTCCGACGCCGCGGCCGGAGACATCGGTAACCTTTTCAGCGGTACTCAAGCCGGGCAAAAAGATCAGTTGGAAGATTTGTTGCCGCGTCATCCGCTCGGCGTCGGCGGGCGCGACGATGCCGCGTTCGACGGCCTTTTGAAGGATACGCTGGGGATCGAGTCCCCGTCCGTCGTCCGATATGCGGATGACGATGCTGCTGCCGCGGTGGAAAGCGGTCAGGCTGACGGTGCCTTGACGCGGTTTGCCGGCCGCTGCGCGAGCCTCGGGCGATTCAATCCCGTGATCGGCGGCGTTTCGGATCATGTGGATCAACGGGTCGCTCAACTCGTCGATCATTCGCTTGTCGAGTTCGGTGCTTTCGCCGCTGATGGCCAGGCGGATTTCCTTGCCGCTGGCGCGCGAAAGGTCGCGTACCACGCGATGGAAGCGGTGGAACAGCGGGCCGATCGGCAGCATCCGCATGTTCATCACGCCCTGGTGAATGCCGTCGCTGACGCGGTCGATCAGATGCAGCGACTCGGCCAATTCATTGACGTCGTCGCGAACCTCGGCCAGATTGTTCTCCGATACGGCGAGCTTCAGGCGGTCGGTGATTTGGCTCATGCGAGCCTTTCCGATGGCCAATTGGCCCGCCAGATTCATCAACTGGTCGAGCCGTTCAATGTCGACGCGCAGGGTTTCGGAGGGTTTTGTCGCCGCCTCGGCGGTTTTCGCCGCAGGTTGGGCCGATTGCGGTTGGGCAGACGCCGGAGCGGCCGAATCGGAGGGATGCGAAGCGGCTTCGGCCTCGGGTGCCGGCGATTCGGCTTGCGGCTGCAAAGCGGCCTCGCCGGCATGCTTCACGGAAAGCGGTTCGACGATCACTTCGGCAACGCCGGCCACTTGAATCGCACGCCGCACCTGTTCGATGGGCTCCTGCGTCACCAGGCCGAAAACAAGACTGTCTAAATTTTCCAAGGCGTCGAGACTCGCCTGGGGCGGGTCGAAATAACGCAGGTCGCCGAAGTTCGACAGCTTGTCGAACACAAGCTGGGCCTTCAGGGCGACGAGCGTCAATCCCGGCTCGAATACGACCTGGCCGAGAATTACCTCGTCGCACTCGTCTTCGCGGACGGCGGCAAGGACCCGGCGTTGCAGTTCTTCGGTGATGCCGTGCGGCTTTTCCGCGGGGGTGGGGGCGCTCGGCGCCGGCGATTCAGGGACCACGGCTTGCGGTCCGGCGATTTCAGCATCGCGATCCTTCGCTGCGGCGACTAAAAGCTCTTGAGCCAACGCCGGAAACTGGTCGTTGGTCGGCAGCCCGTCGCGCAGTGCGTTGACGTGCTGCCGCAGTCCGTCGGTGCAGGAAAGCATCGCGTCGGTGATGGGCGGCGTGGGCACGCGATTTTCGTCGACCAGCGTTTGCAGCAGGTCTTCCATCAAATGGGCCAGCTTGGCCACGCGGTTCAAGCCGATCGTGGCGGCGGAACCTTTGATGCGGTGTGCGGCGATGAACAGCGGCTGGACGTTCTCGGCGCCGCCGCCCGACTCGAGCGCCAACAGCGCCTCGATCAACTCGTCGATCGTGGTCTGCGCCTCGTCGACGAAGATCGAAAGGTACTGCGCAGCGGCTTCCCGATCGTCCTCCAGCGAGGCGAA
>CAYMQL010000147.1:0-6394 GCA_964392255.1 uncultured Planctomycetaceae bacterium
GCCGAGGGCGTAGACGCCCAACTCGTCCGCGCCCGACGACTTGATCAGGAAGAATCGGTCGCCGCAACCGATCACGAAAAAACACAAACCGCCTGGCACGAAAGGCAAGGCAAAACGAGCCACGTCGCGCATGAGGCGCAGGTCGGGCCGAAATGAAGTATGCCAGAACTCGCGGAGATTGAGCGCCACGCCAAACACGCCGGCTGTGATAATCGACGCCGCCAGCACGCCCCACACTCCCCATCCCAAACCCGCAACGGCGACGGCGATCATCGCAACACGGCATACGAACATCGCCAGCGATACGCCGACGTAATAGAGCGATTCGGTGCGCGCCTGGGCCAGACACAGGGGAATGACTACGGCGCAGTCGGAAAACGCCGCCATGATTCCCACAATCGTCAGTGTCGAACTGCTTACACCGATCAGTGTTGAAATGGGCCGGGCCAACGCAACCGTCAACAGCCCTCCAATCAGCAAGACGCTCCACAACAACGACGAAACGGTTGCCGCCGTTTTCTCGCGATCCTCGGGTGTATTGGCTTGGCAGTAGAAAGCAAACGTGGCCACGGCAATGCCGTTAGCCATCAGAACGATGCCCAGCACCTGTCCCACGCGGTTGAGGATTTCGAGCGTGCCATAATCAGCCGGCGTCAGATACCGGGTATAGAGCGGCAGCAACACCACCGACGCCGCTTGCATCAGCAACGCGCCGAAGCCGTAAACGGCGGCGTGTTTAAGAAACGATCGGTTGTGGGATTCAGCCATGCAAGTCGACGAAATCGGACGCGGCGGCAGAGCGACAGAACAAGTACTTTCCCGAGGGTTCGCAGGGCAACTCCTCAACAAACTCGTACTCCACTTTCGTATTGTCGCCAAGATACCTCTTGGTTTCTGTCTCCAAATATTGCAAGTCGGCCGAATCGGTCGGGCGTCCGTCGTGACTGTGAATCTTGAATAAAACTCTGCCCGGCACATCCTGCCAGATTTGCACTTGTCCGAGCGACGGGCGTTTTGCAACCACGGCCACGGTAAGCACTGCGCCGGACACCAGGCGACCATCCGTGCCTACCAGGAAGTCCGTCACTCTGCCGGCCAACTGTTTCAGCCGTGGCAGTCCACGGCCGCATGTGCAAGGCCCCTCCTCGGCAACCGCCATGTCGCCGATCCGATAGCGTATCAGCGGCATGGCCAGATTCATCAGATCAGTCACGAGAACGGCCCCCATTTCGTTATGCCGAGCCGGCCGATCGCCACAAACCAATTCCAGATAGAGCCCCTCGGCCATGACATGCATCCCATGGTGTTCCGAGCACTCGCTGGCAATCACCGACACCTCGCGACAACCGTAGCGATTGAACACCCGACAACCAAACGTCTTTTCGAGCAGCGTTCGGGCCGAAGGATCGAGGACCTCGGCAGTGGTAATGATCGACTGCGGCTGATAAGCCGGAATGTGTCGGGATTCGAGATACCGGGCCAAGAGGGCAACCGAATTGGCATAGCTCACGATGACTTTAGGGCGGAATCGCTTGAGTTCGGCATGGAAGGATTGCAGGGCCGACTCGGTGATGTATCCAGTATCCAAGCTGATTTGCCGATCGATCAACAGATTTCGCAGCCGCTTTTTCCAGGTGTTTATCGGAATGTCCCGCGCCGCGCCCCAAAGCGTCGCCGAACGCACGCCGATGTCATAATCCGCCCAACGGTTGTGGCGCCAGGTGGCTGCCGCGCGCGAGCAGAATCGGTCGCGGCTGACGAAAAACGAGATGGGTGTGCCAGTCGAGCCGCCGGTCCTGTTGGGAATCAGGTCCTCGCGTGGCCAATTGGCGGCCACCATCGCGTCGCGATGTTCCTGAAGGTGGCGTTTCTCCAAAATCGGCAGGGCATGGAGATCTTCCAGGCTCTTGACGTCGCCGGGCGCGACCCCGGCCGCATCAAACTGTCTGCGATAGAAGGGGCATTGTTCGTACGCATGACGCACAATTGCCTTGATTCGGCGAAGCTGCAATTCCTGCAATTCCGCCGCAGGAAGGTACTGCGTCCGTTCAAACTCCCGCAGGTAGCCCAGTTCTGCCCCGTCGCCGCTCCGCCGACGGTCCAACGGGTACAAGACGTTACAAACGATTCGCTGGTAAAACGACATTGCTAGTCTACACCTTGCTCCATCACTGACTGCAATCGCGGCCCTGGGAGGATAATGGGAGTCGATTGATGCAGAAGCGGTACTTTCCCGATAGTTCCTGCGGAATAGATTCCACGGCCTTGATCGTCATGCGCATTGTTCCGTGGAAGACACGCGCAATCGTAGCCTCGACGTGCCGATGCTCGATAACAGCAGACGATGACTTGCCGCTCGTATTGACAAGAATCGTGAGGTGGTCGGGCGCATCCTGGATAATCTGCAACTGCCCAACATCCGGTCCCTGGGCAAGCAGATAGTGGCACATCGACGCACCAGATACAAGAGCGCCATCGTAAGGCGACAGGAGAAAATCGGAGATGCGTCCAGCCCCCATGGCCATGCGGGGCAACGTTCTGCCGCATCGACAATCGCCGTCCAGAGGGGTTCCCATATCCTCAATACGGTATCGTAGGAACGGCATGCCGTAATTCTCAAAATCGGTGACGAGAATATGACCAGGTTGTCCCGGCTTGACCGGTGCGCCGTCCATTTCATATTCCAGGTGCAGGCACTCGCTGTTAATGTGCAAGCCGTCGTGCATTTCGCACTCGCATGCATGTTGGCCGCACTCTCGAGATGCGTAGCAGTCGAAAACGGGGCAACCGAAGACCTCCTCAAACAAGAGCCGCTGCGCCGGCAACAGAGGTTCCCCCGTCGTGAGAACGCCACGGGGGTTAATGTGATGGCGGGGCGTTTGACGCAAATACTTGGCAAGAATCGACAGCGGATTGGGAAACGCCCGGATCAGTTTCGGCCTGTACCGGCTCAAGGCGTCTGCGTGTTTGGCTAGCGTCGCCTCATCGAGATTGCCGGCATTCAACATCAGCGTTCCATCGATCAGAATGCGCCGCAACCGCTGTTTTAGCGTCGTTGCTTCAGTCATATCTTGAATAGCGGGCCAGACGTATGCGACGCGATCCCCAACGCGCCAGCCGGCCCACGCATCGAAGCGATACTGGGCCGCTCGCTTGACGTTCAGGCACGCGTTATCGCGGAAGAAGGGGGTGTGCCGCCCGGTTGAGCCGCCGCTTGCTGCTCGGTGCATTGCCGACGGCGGAATAACGGTCGAAACAAGCCGGTCCAGATTGCTCAGAATGTCGTCTTTAGTCAGCGGAGGCAGGCGTCGCAGGTCTTCAAAGCTGCGGATACTCTCCGGCGATGCCCCTGACGCACGGAAACGTTCGCGATAGAAGGGGACGGTCTCGAATGCATGACGGAGAATCGCTTGTAGTTTGTGCCAGCGCACATCGGCCAGAGAAATTGCCGACGCGCGCTCCGACGCACGAAGGGAGCGAAGACTTGCAAGCACATGCGTGCCCTCGCGACGTTCGTTTAGCGGATAACAAAGTCGCCGGGTGATTATTCCAAGCATGTCGGCGTGACAGGATGATTCACAAAAATGCGATCCAAGCCGGTTACTTTATTTTCCAGAGGTGTTTGGCTTTCCGCAATATGCGGGCAACTGGAGGCGGCAGATATGTGTAGAGAAGGCCGAGCAGTGCCTTGCGGTTTCCCTTCCACGCCTTCAGGGCTTTTTGAAAATGTTGCCTCGCTTCTCTTCTGCGATCTTGCCCCCAATAATGTTCGCCAACGCGAAAGTGGGCATCCGACAAGCCATACCGAACGCACTTCGTCCACGTCGCCTCCATGTCGCTACAGCGAGACAGCAAGTGCTGGTACAAGACGATTCTTTTTTCGAAACGACGCAAATGATCGCGGCTTTGATTCTGCGGATGCATTCGGCGCCATATGCAACTCCGATCCATATAGGCGAATCGAGCGTTTCGGCCCAGAAGTTCCAGAAATAGCCCGACATCGTCAACGCCAGCCGCCTCCGCGTCCAAAGTGATCTTGTGCTTGACAAGATACTCGCGTCGCAGCATGACGGTCGAAAGCAACGGAACCTGACATCGGATAATCGCCTCGCAGAGTTGTTCAACATTCACGATTTCCGGGTGCATCGCTGTAAACGATCGGTAATCACGGCCCATTGTGGTAAACTCCTCGGCATCTGTGTATACCACTGCCACATCGGGCCGCGACTCCATGTAGTCGACCTGTGATTGGATCTTGTCGTCCTTCCAGAGGTCGTCATGGTCCAGAAACGCAACGAAATGACCGGTTGCTCGTGACAGGCCGACGTTCCTCGCAACTGCGACTCCGCGATTAGCTTGCCGAATCAGTAACGCTCCCGATGGGAGCGACCGCTTCAACAGCGCATACGTATCGTCGGAGCTTCCATCGTCCACGGCAATAATCTGCAATTTGCCATATGTTTGTCGCAGGACGCTTGTCACACAATCGGTGATCCATTGTCCAGAGTTGTACGCAGGAATGATCACCGATACGAGTCGCGGCTCTGTCACACTCATGCGATACGACGCTGTTTCAGTCTAAGATTTCCGGGCGATGACAAGAAGAGACGGGGTCATGCGACGAGGATAGGGGGTGTGCGTATATTCAACATATAGTCCATGCTGCGACAGAATGTGAGATAGAATATATCGGTCATATCCGCTCTTGTGAAACATTCCCGAGTGTTCTTGTGATCCGTAGAACATCTTTAGCGCATAGCTCCTCTCCTCAATGCACCGTCCAACGGAACGCCAGAATGCAAGCTTGACCCAGTGTAGTGCAACGGCAGTGATGTCCGGGCAGGTGATGATCAAGTAGCCTCCTTTTTTCAAGACGCGAGACCATTCGGCAATCGCCCGTGAGGCATCCTCGAAGGATAGGTGTTCAATCATATGGTGGCATTCAATAAGGTCGATCGATACATTGTCGAACTCATTTAGGCAGGTGCCGTCGAGTTTTCTATCTGCACTCATATTATAGAGATCACAGTTGATAAGTCCGGGGAGTCTAACATCTCCCGCCCCCAAATGAAGGCCGACTTTCGACGATCGTCTTATGGTGTCAAGCACCGCATCAATATCGCGGGCCAACGAGGCGGCTGAACGGAATCGTCTACGCGGATAGATTTTACACGAGTCCATCGAAGTGTTCACTCACCATGTTTGTATTGGCTATGTTGAGATATTGCCCTTCTGTCGCAGTTGTTTCGCTGCCAAGCGTCGCAAGTGCGATAGCCTGAAATGCGCCAAGCCAGAGCCAGGTGTAGCGATAGAGATTGTGGCCGGCAAATCCAAGCAATAACAACAGAATCACGGCAATGGCAACGGATTGGATAAGCCGAGATGAAAAACTATTGCAGAAGTCGGGCTGCTGCCGGCAGATGCGCCGCATGGCAAGGTAGTTTGCAATAAAACATAACACAACCATGCCCAACGCGACCGCACCGAGCGAGCCAAGCTCGCCCAAGACCTGGCCGTAGAGTTGATGTGCCTGGAGATCATAACCTCTTGCCAGCCCGAACACCCCGGGACCTGAGCCCAGGAGCGGACGCTCCTGCCACATCCGCACGCCGTCGTGCCAGCCCTGCCAGCGGCTTTCCGCCGATGTTTGGGCATTGGCTGGTCCCAGAGAAGGGTCGATCAGCGTTAGGTAGCGGTTTTGCCGGTCTGCAGGCAATAGGCTCCATATCACGGGAGCGGCGATTGCCAACAGGAGGAGTATTTTCACACGATGTTTCGATGTCAGCACTGCGATCAGGGTCAGCGTGGAAAGCCCGACGAACGCCCCCCGGGAACCTGTCAGCAGAATGCATGTGAAAGCCAAAACCACGTAACCTGCTAACGCCCAGCGAAGGCGCGAATTCTGAAAATGGACCCAAAGCGGAAATACTACGGGCAGCGAGTAGACAACGGTGGCGCCGAAGCTGTTGGGATCGCTGCCCGATACGTCGACACCCATCATCCGCCAGGTGCCCATTCGCCAGACGCCTCGGCCGCAGTGGTATTCCCGCAGCGAGTGCGCCATATATAACGCCATTGCGCCGAGGAACATCATCACGAGCAATTTCAAATCCTCCTCGGTGTGAACGGATGACATCACCAGAACATAGAACACGGCGATCTTGAAGTAGTTCTCGACAGTCCCGGTGCCTTGTGCAGAGAACGGACTCGCGAGCCAGGAGGCCAACAGGACGACCCAGAATAAGGCAAAAGCGGCGTTCAGCCGGTTGCGAATCCATTGCTTGTCGGCGGCCAACGCCCAGTAGCCGATCGTCGCGAGCATGTAAACCCGCTCGATGTGCAACGCGCCCAGCCACGGCCAGACCTCGAAAGGCCGATGGATGAACAACCACAT
>CAYMQL010000148.1:0-1285 GCA_964392255.1 uncultured Planctomycetaceae bacterium
ACGTGCGGCGCATGGCCGCCCGGCGGCGCGGCGATCCGGCCGGCGCCCCGCACGAAATTCTCGATCCCCGCGATCTGAAATACTGCCGCAACCGCTGCCCGTGCGACTGGGACGCGGCCGACGACCCATTCCGCTGGCGCGAGCGGCTTCCGCTGGCCCGCTGGGGGCTGGCCGAGCTGCAACTGATGGGCTGGCCGCTCTTGGCGCTGACGATTCTGTTGCTCAGCACAAACTTGTGGTATCTGGCGCTGTTGCCGGCGGTGCCGCTGTGCCTGATTTGTTATTTCTTTCGCGATCCGGCCCGACGGATTCCCGCCGGCCCGGGCCTGTTGGTGGCGCCGGCCGACGGCAAGTTGGTCGAAATCACCCGTCTGGAGCACGACGAGTTCATCGGCGGACCGGCCGTGCGGATCGGCATTTTTCTGTCGATTTTCAACGTGCATTTGAACCGGGCCCCCGCCGAGTCGCGCGTGATTGCGTTGCGCTATTCGCCGGGCGAATTTCTCAACGCCTTGAATCCCCAAAGCGCGATCAAAAACGAAAACACCTGGATCGGTCTGGAAGAAGAGTCGCCGCCGCACCGGCGGATGATCGTGCGGCAGATTTCCGGGACAATCGCCCGGCGGATCGTCTGCAATCTGCGGCCGGGCGAGGTCGTCGCCCGCGGGCACAAGTTCGGCATGATCAAGCTCGGCTCTCGCACCGAGCTAATTATTCCCGACACGCCCGACCTGGTGATCGAGGCCCAACTCGGCCAGCGCATTATCGCAGGGACCACCGTCATGGCGAGGTACAGGACGGAGGGGAGTGGTTAGTGGTTAGTGGTTAGTGGTTAGTGGACCGTGAGAAAACTGAATTCATCCTTCATCCTTCATCCTTTCCCCCATGCGTCCGATCCGAACCATCTCCGTCTTTCCGACGCTTTTGACGCTGGGGAATCTGATTTGCGGGTTCTTCGCCATCGTCGTGGCCGCGCGGATCGAGAAGCCGGATGTTTTCTTCGGCGACATCGACATCATCGACACGACGAATGTGATGCTCAGCGGATGGCTCATTTTTCTGGCGATGGTTTTTGATGGGCTCGACGGCTACGTGGCCCGGCTTGCCCGCACGACCAGCGACTTCGGCGCAGAATTGGACAGTCTTTGCGACGTGGTCAGTTTCGGCGTGGCGCCGGGTTTTCTGTTGGTGAAGATGTGTCCGTGGTTTACGTATCTTCACAATCAAGCGATTTGGGTGATTGCGGCGGCGTTTGCGGCCTGCGCGGCGCTGCGTCTGGCGCGTT
>CAYMQL010000148.1:1295-6362 GCA_964392255.1 uncultured Planctomycetaceae bacterium
TTTCAACGTCGAGACGAGCGACGAAGACGATCATCTGTATTTCAGCGGGCTGCCCAGCCCGGCCGCGGCGGCGGTCATTGCGTCGTTCGCCATTATGTTTTACACGCTTCGCCAGGACGTGACTTGGGTCAAGCACCTGGCCGATCGCGTCTTGCAGGCGGTGCTGCCGTTTATGGGCGTACTGACGGCCGCACTGATGGTCTCGCGGATTCGCTATCCGCACATCACCAACCGCGTGCTTCGCGGCCAGCGCAGCTTCGGCCACGTGGTGGCGGTGTTGTTTTCGCTGGTCGCGGTGTTCGTGGTTCGCGGCTACGCGCTGCCGATCGTGTTTTGCGCGTTCGCCCTCTATGGGCCGGTTCATGTGGCATGGCGAAAGTGGGTCAACCGAAAACCGCCCGAAGAACCGCTGTTTTAGGGACAAATCGCAGCAAAATGCACGGGCGTTTCCCCTTGGGGCATCCGGCGGAATTCGTTACGATAGTGGCGGTTCTCGGTTTTTCCAGCAACTCTATCCCGACAGACTCGCATGTATTGGACACGCACCCTGATTCCGACCATGAAAGAATCGCCCGAAGGGGCGGAAATCCCGAGCCATATCCTGATGCTCCGCGCGGGCATGATCAACCAGGTGATGGCCGGAGCTTATACCTATTTGCCGCTCGGGCTGCGGGCGCTGAAAAAGGCCGAGCGGATCGTCCGCGAGGAAATGGACGCCGCCGGAGCCGTCGAACTGGTCATGCCGTCGATGTCGCCCCGCGGGCTCTGGGAGCAAACCGGCCGCGTGGCCGCTTTCGGCGACGTACTCGTGCAACTTATGCTCAATCGGCCGGGCCGGAAAATCCACGTCGTGCTTGGGCCGACCCATGAAGAAATCGTCACCGATCTGGTGTCGCGCCAGATTTCCAGTTACCGGCAAATGCCGATCACGCTCTATCAGATCAGCACGAAGTTTCGCAACGAGGAGCGGCCGCGCTTCGGCGCGCTGCGCACGAGCGAATTTCTGATGAAAGACGCCTACAGTTTTAATGCGTCGGTGGAATCGCTGGGCGAGACCTATCAGCAGATGTATGCCGCCTATTGCCGCATTTTCGAGCGATGCGGGCTGACCTACCTGCCGGTCGAGGCCGAAAGCGGCCCGATCGGCGGCGACGCCAGCCACGAGTTCATGATCCCGGCCGACAACGGCGAAGACGCCGTGCTGCACTGCGCATCGTGCGGCTACGCGGCCAATCAGGAAAAAGCCGAGATCGGCACCCGCGACTGTGCTCCGTCGGACGCGGCGGCGGCGCCGCTAAAGCAGGTCTCGACGCCCGGCGCAAGCACGATCGAGCAGGTCAGCGCGTTTTTGAAGTGCCGCCAGCAAGAGCTGATCAAGACGTTGATCTATCTGGCCGACGGGCAGCCGATCGCGGTGCTGGTGCGCGGCGATCGCGACGCCAACGAGGGCAAGATCCGCCGCGCTCGAAAAGTCAGCAAGCTCGAATTGGCTCCGCCGGAAGTGATCGAAAAGGTCACGGGTGCGCCGGTCGGTTTTTCGGGCCCGGTGCGGATGAAACAGAAGATTCCGATTCTGGCCGACCGCGACATTTTGCACATGGCCAACGCCGTAACGGGGGCCAACGCGGCCGACGCGCACCTGACCGGTGTGAATCTGCACCGCGATTTCGAGGTCGATCTGTTCGCCGACCTGCGCAACGCGGTCGACGGCGATCCCTGCCCGCGGTGTTGCAGCACGCTGGCCTTGCGCCATGCGATTGAAGTGGGCCACGTGTTCAAACTCGGCACGAAGTACACCGACGCGCTGAACGCTAAGTTCCTAGACGCCGACGAGCAGCTAAAGCCGATCATCATGGGCTGCTACGGCATCGGCGTGAATCGGATCATCGCCGGGCTGATCGAGACCAGCCACGATAAAGACGGCATCATTTGGCCGGTCGCGCTGGCGCCGTATGAAGTCGTGTTGACGCTGGTGAAGGTGCCCGACGAGCCGTCGATGAAGGTGGCCCAGCAACTGCACGACGCGCTTTCCGCCGCGGGCGTCGACGTGTTGTTGGACGATCGCGATTGCCGCGCCGGCGTGAAATTCAAGGACGCCGACTTGATCGGCGTGCCGTTGCGCGTGGTGATCGGCGAGCGCGGGCTGAAAGAGGGCAAGCTCGAAATCAAGTGGCGATGGGAGAAGGAGGCCCAGAAGATCGACCTGGCCGGCGCCGCCGAGTCGCTGGCCGAGATGATCCGCCAGGAACGCCGCGAGCCTACGCGATTCCGCAACCGTTAGGCCGGCCGCTTTGCGACCGCATCGGTTTTGGAGTATACTTGCTCGAGAGGTGTAAGATGAGGTGTAAGCATGGATAGCCGCTTGATCCAATCCGATCCGTCGATCATGATGGGCAAACCGGTCGTTGCGGGAACGCGGATCACCGTCGAGTTGATTTTAGAAAAACTCGCGGCGGGTGAAACCATAGATCAGTTAGTACAGAGCCACCCGCGATTGACGCGGGAAGCCGTCTATGCCGCTTTGGATTTTGCCGCTCAAGCGCTCCATGCAGATGTGGTTTATCCTGTTGCCGGGTCGACGCAATGAAGCTCGTGGCCGACGAGAGCGTGGATCGGCAGATTGTCGAGCGGCTTCGTCGCGATGGGCATGACGTGTTGTACGTTTCGGAATTGTCGCCAAGCATTTCCGACGATGCCGTATTGGATCAGGCTAACGCAATTCGAGCAGTCCTCATAACCGCTGACAAGGATTTCGGCGAGTTGGTCTACCGTCGAGGTCAGATCCATGCGGGAGTCGTGCTGATTCGGCTGGCGGGCGCTCCTCCTGAGGCAAAGGCGGGGATTGTGTCTTCCGCAATCCGCGATCACTCGGCTGCGTTGGCAGATGCTTTCAGCGTGGTTGCGCACACAACGGTTCGCACGCGACATCGGCTTTGAGCTTATGGGCCAACCTTCTTCCCATTCCGCCGTTTTGCTCCTGTTGGCCGCGTTCAGTCGGCACGACGCGGCGTTGGATTGGGCGCGGCGAAAGGCAAGCGGCGTATGGGGGCCGATCGCGTTGGAAAGCCCGCGGTTCGAGTTCGACCAGACGCATTACTACGACGCCACAATGGGCCCGGGACTGAAGAAGACCTTCTTCGCGTTCGAGCGTTTGATCGACCCCGCCGAGCTGGTCGATATCAAGCTGGAGAGCAATCGCTGGGAGGAGGAGTATGCCGCCGAGGCCGGGCTGCCCGAGCCGCGGCCGCTGAACCTCGACCCCGGCTATCTGACGCCGGCGAAGCTGGTGCTGGCCTCGACCAAGGATTTCGCCCATCGCATCTATTTGTCGCGCGGCATTTATGCCGAAATTACGCTACAATACCGGCACCGTCGCTGGCAACATCACGAATACACGTTTCCCGACTATCGCCGGGCCGACTATCAAGAGTTTTTTTCGCAATGCCGGGAGTGGTTGGGAAGGATGAAGGATGAAGGATGAAATCTGGCTGATCCTCGGCAGCGCGATTCCCAGCGCGATCGTGGCCTGGGCGGCGGCGTTCGGCGTGCGCCGGTGGGGACCGCGGTTTGGGCTAGTCGATCATCCCGGGCATCGAAAAATCCATGAAAAACCCATGCCCACCAGCGGCGGACTGGCCATCTGGTTGGGCATCGTTCTGCCGCTGACGATTGGACAAATCGCGCTCTGGGCGTTGTGGTTGGCCGGCGTCGGACGCGCCGATGCGTCGTTGCAGGAATTGCCGCTGCCGGGCACGCTGGGCCAACTCGTCGCCATGCACCTTCCCGGCCTGTTGCAGCAGTCGGGCAAGCTGTGGACGCTGCTGGCCGGCGGCACCGTGTTGATGCTGCTCGGGCTGGCCGACGACCGCCGCGGTTTGGATTGGCGGCTCCGCCTGGCCGTGCAAACGGCCGTGGCCGCCGCGATGGTCGCGCTCGGCTGGCGGATGACCTTATTCCTCGACGTGCCCTGGCTGACCGCCGCGCTGAGCGTTTTGTGGATCGTCGGGCTGATTAACTCGTTCAACATGCTCGACAACATGGACGGGCTGTCGGCCGGCGTGGCGGCCATCGCCGCCGTGATGTTCGCCGCAGCGATGCTGTTGACTCCGCGAACCGACAACAGCCAGCCGCAATTGTTCGTCGCCGGGCTGCTGCTGGTGATCGTCGGGGCGCTGGCCGGTTTTCTTTGGCACAACCGGCCGCCCGCCCGGTTGTTCATGGGCGACGCCGGCAGCTATCTGATCGGCTATCTTTTGGCCATCAGCACGCTGACCGGCACATTTGCCAGCCGCGACCTGCCGAGACACACGATTCTCGCGCCGCTTTGCGTGCTGGCCGTGCCGCTTTACGACACGCTGACGGTCGTGTTGATTCGCCTGCGTGCCGGGCGCAGCCCTTTTGTGGGCGACAAGAGCCACTTTTCGCACCGGCTGGTCGAATTGGGCATGAGCAAGCCGCAGGCGGTGCTGACCATCTATCTGGCAACGGCCGCTTGCGGGCTCGGCGGGCTGGCGCTCCAAGAGGCAAGCCTCTACGGTGCGGTCTTCGTCTTGTTGATGGTCTTCTGTATGTTGGCGCTGGTCGGCATTCTGGAGACGACGGGCCGCAGCCCCTGAATTGCGAGTTGCCGCCATGACGCGACGAAAAAACAGGCATCGGTCAGCAGCGCCGGCGGCGGTTTCTGAGCAGGAACGAACGCCAGCCGACGCTTGCGGCGATTCTAGGTTGCGGCCGTGGCTGTTGGGCGCACTGACGGCTTTGATGGTGGCCCGGCCGCTGTTTCCTAGCGAGTCGGCCGCGCAATTTGGCGACGGGCTGACGATGGTTATGCTCTGGATTGGGCTGGCCGTGCTATGGCTTTTCGGGGCGGTGCGGCGGCCGCAATTTTGGATTCGCTTCGGTGCGACCGACGCCGCGGTGATGGTGCTGATCGGTTGGACGGCCGCAGCCGCGCTTGGGGCCGTCGCTTGCGGCTCGCCCCGCCCGGCGTTGAACATGCTCTGGGAATGGATCGGCATGGGCCTGTGCTTCCTATTGGCCCGGCAGTTGATCGCCACAGCCAGCGAA
>CAYMQL010000149.1:0-6337 GCA_964392255.1 uncultured Planctomycetaceae bacterium
CGATTAGAACTCAACCAATGCTTCGGCATCGGTCAGGAAGGACAAGTTTCGGGGGGTTTTCGGCGTTCGAGCGTCAACGGCAGGCTCAGCGTAAAGACGCTGCCCTGCGATTTGACGCTTTTCACCGTGATCGTTCCGCCGAGCAGATTGGCGAACGCGCGGGAAATCGCCAGCCCTAGGCCGGTACCCTTGGTTGCGCGTTGAGCCTCGTTCCGCTCTTGATAGAACTGCTCGAACATATGGCCCAGGTGTTCAGGAGCGATTCCCACGCCGGTGTCCTCGACGCTGAACCGTATCGTTCCATCGTCCTTTTGCACCCGCAGCATGATGGAGCCGAACTCCGTGAATTTGACCGCGTTGCTCAGCAGGTTGAAGAGGATTTGCAGGATTTTCTCGCGGTCGGAGGTCATCGGAGGCAGTTGCCGCTCCACGTCGATCAGGAAGCAGACCTCCGGTTTGTTTCGGGCAAGCGCTTCAACCATGTTGCCCGCTTCTCGCACGAGCGGCTCGATCTCGAAAACGGAAATATGCGCGTCGACCCGTCCGGCTTCGATTTTCGCAATGTCCAGAATGTCGTTAATCAGTTGGAGCAGAAATTCTCCGCTCGCTTTGATTTTTTCGAGGCGGTCTTTCTGGTGTTCATTCAGAGGATGCAGATGGGATCGCTCCAGCAAACCGTCGGAAAAGCCGATCACGGCGTTTAGCGGCGTGCGAAGCTCGTGGCTCATGTTGGCCAGGAATTTGCTTTTGGCGATGCTGGCGCATTCGGCAAGCCGGCGCGATTCTTTGAGGGCCAAGTTGGTCGTTTTCAAGGCCGCGGCGTAATCTTTCAGCCGTTCTTCGGCCGCTTTGCGATGCGTGACGTCGGCGGCGATAATGCCGAGCATTCGCGGGCTCTCGCTTGGGTCGCGGATGAGAAAAATGCTCTGCTCGCAAGGAACCGTCCTTCCGCAGACGGAGATAAGCGATAATTCGCCCAGCCATTGGCCCTTTTCGCGGACGGCGGGCAGAATTTCGTTTTTCAGTCGCACGGCATCCAGCGGAGAGCAATACTCCTCCAGAGACTTTGCGGCAAATGCCTCCTCGCGCAACTCATCGAGCATGCGCAGCATCGCGGCATTGCCGTACAGCAGCCGCCCGGACAGATCGGCCATCGCCATGCCGTAGCCCGAGGCCCGGGCGAACATGCGGAAGCATTCGTTGCCTGGCCGCAGCGAGTTTTCGACAGGCGAATTGTCTTCAGCCAAGGGAACGAAAACGGTCGGCTCGCGCACGTCGAGCGATGGTCCGACCGGCGTCTGCGTCTGTAACCCGTCCATGCCTGCCCCCTCCAACGCGGCTGTCGCAATGTTGCGGCACGGCCCTGCCGCGTTTGCCGAGACGGCGCAGGCCCCCGCGAGTCTACGACTCCTCACCACCTGAATTCTAGTTTGTAAAACGGCGGCGTTTGTTGTGTCCTTTAGCCGGAAGTCGTCACAGTCGCGATATTTGCGCAGAATCGCACGGAGAATATTTCGCAATGCCGTAGGCGAAACGCCACCGCGGCGAATAGGGCAGGCGGCGGGTTCGCCGCTTCGCTCGTTTACGATTACCCAACGACCAGACCGCCGCGCAGGGCGAACCAAAACACCACGGCCGCCAGCCCCAGCCGATACCAGCCGAACGGAATCAGCGTATGTCGGCTGAGAAAGCGAATGAACAGTTTGACGGCCAGCCAGGCGAAAATAAACGAAACGACGAATCCGATGGCGAGCGTGATCAGATGTGATCCATCAAGGGCTGCCCGGCTTTTGTACAGTTCGTAGCACGTCGCGGCGACCATGACCGGCACGGCCGCAAAAAACGAATACTCCGTAGCGGTCTTTCGTTCGACGCCCGTCATCATCGCGCCCAAAATCGTCGAGGCCGCGCGCGACATGCCCGGCCAGAGCGAAACGCATTGGAACAGGCCGATGCGGAGGGCGTCCTTCCAAGTGAGCGCGTCGAGGCCTTCGACCCTCGGCCGAGGGCGATAATATTCCACGGCGAGAATCCACAAGGCGCCGACGGCCAAAGCGATCGTCACCGGGATCGGCCGCAGCAAGTAGTCGTGCATGATTTTGTGGACCAGCACGCCGGCAATCAGCGCCGGGGCCGTAGTCACTAGCAGCAATCCGATGCCGCGCAGGCCGGAGAGCCCGCGATTCTCGTTCAATCGCAACAGCCCGATGAAGCGGCCGGGGTAGGCCGCCACGACGGCCAGGATCGCGCCGAGCTGGATGACGATCTCGAAGGTCTGGTAGGCGCCGGCGCCCATGCGTTGGTCCAGACCGGAAAAGTGCCCAGCCAGGACAAGGTGGCCGGTGGACGAGACGGGCAGGAATTCGGTGATGCCTTCTACAACGCCCATCAGGGCCGCCAAGAGATATTCCATTGCAGGGTTCTAGGTGTGGGGATCGGTGGCGAAAAACTCCAGTGTACCAGACCGGCCGCGGAAAGACAGGTCGGCAAATCGAACGGTGGGGCGATATGGCGAACGCTGCCGTTTGGCCGGCGTGTCGTCGGCCGCTAAACGTTTCTGCACTCTCCACCAACCACTCGCCACTAACCACTCTTCCTCCCCCTTTCACCCTCTGCGATCGGTTGTTAGCATGGCAGACATGGCCGCCACCCCGATGATGAAGCAGTACGAGGAAGCGAAGCGGGCCTGTCCCGACGCGATTCTGCTGTTTCGCATGGGCGACTTCTACGAGATGTTCCACGAAGACGCTCGGACGGCCGCCCGCGTGTTGAACTTGGCGCTGACCAGCCGCGAAAAGGGCGAAAACGCCGTCCCGATGGCCGGCTTTCCGCACCATCAGCTAGAAAGCTACTTGGGCAAGCTGATCGCCGCCGGCATGCGCGCCGCGGTCTGCGAACAGGTCGAAGACCCCAAGCTGGCCAAGGGGCTCGTCCGCCGCGAGGTTACGCGGATCGTTACGCCGGGCACAGTCACCGACGACGCCTTGCTCGATCCGCGAGAGAGCAATTTTCTGGCGGCCGTCGCGCCGGGCGATCCCGTCGGGCTGGCGTGGGTCGAGCTTTCCACCGGACGATTCGTGGCCGCGGGTTTTCCGGCCGCGCAATTGCCCGACCAACTCGCGCGCATTGCGCCGGCCGAGTGCCTGTTGAGCGAGGACGCTGCGCCATTGCCGAGCCGTCTCGACGGGCGAATGATGACGACGCGGCGTCCGGCGTGGGCGTTTTCGCAGCCGACCGCCCGGCAAACGCTTGCCAAACATTTCGGCACGGCCGGCCTGGAAGGTTTTGGTTTTGCGGACGATCCGCGCGACGTTCAAGCCGTTCGCGCGGCCGGCGCCGTGATCGACTATCTTCTCGAAACGCAAAAAAGCTCGCTGGCGCATATCGACCGGCTTGTGCCGTATCGAACGGCGGGCACGCTGGAGATCGACGAAGCCAGCCGCCGAAGCCTGGAAATCACGCGCACGCTGCGCGACGCCCGTCGCGAGGGCTCGCTGCTCTGGGTGCTCGACCGAACCGCCGCGGCGATGGGCTCGCGGCTGCTGGCCCAATGGGTGGCTAATCCGCTTTGCGACATAACGGCAATCCGCGCGCGGCTCGACGCCGTCGAGGAATTGGTCGGCGATCCGTCGCTGTGCGAAGACTTGTACGAAAATCTGCGCCGCGTTTACGACGTAGAGCGCCTTTTGGCCCGCGCGACGACCGGCCGGGCTAGCCCGCGCGACCTGAGCTTCTTGGGCCGCACCTTGGGCACGCTGCCGGCGTTAAAAGCGAAGCTGACGGCGCGACGGAGCAAGCTGCTGGCCGATTTGGAATCGAAAATCGATTTGTGCCCCGAGTTGCGGGCCGCGCTCGACCGCGGGCTGGCCGACGAGTGTCCGTTGGCGAGCCGCGAGGGCGGATTCATTCGCGACGGGTTCAACGCAGAGTTGGACGCGCTTCGCGAGTTGGCCCACGGCGGCAAGCAGTGGATCGCCCGTTATCAGGCCGACGAATCGGAGCGCACCGGCATTTCGAATCTGAAGGTCGGCTTCAACAAGGTGTTCGGCTACTACATCGAGATCACCAACGTCCATCGCGAGAAGATTCCCGCCGACTATATTCGCAAACAAACGGTCAAGAACGCCGAACGCTACATCACGCCGGAGCTGAAAGAGTACGAGGAAAAGGTTCTCACGGCCGACGAAAAGGCCAAGGAACTGGAATACAAGCTGTTTTTGGAGCTTCGCGACTTGGTGACGGCCGATCGGCGGCGGCTGCAATCCACCGCGGCGGCGCTGGCCGAAATCGATGTGTTGGCGGCCTTGGCCGAGCTTGCCCGGCAACGCAATTATTGCCGGCCGGAGGTGGTGGAAGAGCCGGTGCTGCAAATTATCGACGGGCGGCATCCGGTGCTGGACATTGTCGAGCCGGACGGCAAGTTCGTTCCGAACGATGCTTCCGTAGGCGGCGCCGACGGCTCGATACTGCTGATTACCGGGCCGAACATGGCCGGCAAGAGCACGTACATCCGACAAGTCGCCCTTTTGACGCTGATGGCGCAGATCGGCAGCTTTGTGCCCGCGCGGCAGGCGACGATCGGCGCGGCCGACCGCATTTTCGCCCGCGTCGGGGCGAGCGACGAGCTGAGCCGCGGCCAGAGCACGTTCATGGTTGAAATGACCCAGACGGCGCGAATTCTCAACACGGCGACCTCGCGAAGCCTGGTGATTCTCGACGAAATCGGCCGCGGCACCAGCACCTACGACGGCATTTCGCTGGCGTGGTCGGTCGTCGAGCACCTGCACGAGCGCGTCGGGTGCCGCACCCTGTTCGCCACGCATTACCATGAATTGACCGACCTGGAAAAATCGCTCCCCGGCGTCAAAAATCTCAATGTGGCGGTTCGCGAGTGGCAGGACGAAGTGGTTTTTCTGCACAAAATCGTCGACGGCGCGACCGACAAGAGCTACGGAATTCATGTCGCGCGGTTGGCGGGCGTGCCGCGCGCGGTGATCGAGCGATCCAAGGACATTCTCGCGCAGTTGGAGGAGGAGCATCTCGACGCCGAGGGGCGGGCGAAAATCGCCCGGCGTCCCGCGGAACAAAAAAAATCGCATCTCCAACTGACGCTCTTCGGCCCGGCCGAGCCTCCGATGCTCGACGAGCTGCGCACGCTGAACCTCGACAAACTGACGCCGCTGGAAGGGCTTCAACTGCTCCACAAATGGAAGCAGGAGTTGAAGGGCGAGGCATAAGAGCCGGACGGGCGTCGTCACGCGCGCAAGGCGTCGACCACCGCACGGATGAACTCGGGCGACGTGCCGCAGCAGCCGCCGATGAACGTCGCGCCCGCTTCGACTAGTTGCGGCACAAAGGCGGCGAACTCGGCCGGCGCCTGACGATAGACGGTCTGGCCGTCGACGTTCTCGGGCAGCCCCGCGTTGGGTTTGATCCAGATCGGCCGGTCCGTGGCGGCGTGGAGCCGGCGGCAGACCTCGATCATGCCGGCGATGCCCTGCCCGCAATTCGAGCCAATCACGTCGGCGCCCGCGGCGGTCAGTCGCTCGACGGCCTGTTCGGGCGTCGCGCCCATCATGGTGCGGTCTTTTTTGGCGCCCGAGTCGAAGGTCATGCAAGCGACCACGGGCAGGCCGGTTTCATGCGCCGCGACCGTCGCCAGCGCGGCCTCGGCGGGGTCGGACATGGTTTCGACGACGATGCCGTCGGCGCCCGCTTCGGCAATGGCTTGCACTTGTTCCGAGAAGGCGGCCTTTAGTTCATCCTCGGTAACCTGGCCCATCATCAGCATGGCGCCGCTGGGTCCGACGGAGGCGAACACGAGCGCCCGATCAGCCGCGCCGCGTCGTGCGATGACGACTCCGGCCCGATTCACCTCGGCCGCCCGATCGGCCAGACCGTGGCGAGCAAGAATGAAGCGGTTTGCGCCGAAGGTGTTGGTCAGAACGATTCGGCTGCCCGCTTCGGCATAGGCGCGTGCGACTTCTTCAACCTTCTCGGGCTGGTTCAGGTTCCATGCGTCGGGGCAAGCGCCGATGGGCAAGCCGCGCTGTTGAAGCTGAGTGCCCAAAGCCCCGTCGGTCACTACGGGCCCTGCGGATATTAGCTTGGCGATGGTCGGGTGCATTGATCGGCTCCATGCGAGCGCGGGTGCGAATATATGGTAAGTAGAGCATATATTGTAGAAGGCCGCCGCATCGTCTGGAATGGTCGGGGGGCGTGGAATCCTATTTCGGTAAACAAAACAGGCCGCTGTGCGTTCTTCCCGGCGGTGCGAAATTACGGGGACTGTCCCAATCCTGTTCGGCACGAATTGTGCTCCTGATGCTGGCGAATC
>CAYMQL010000150.1:0-6324 GCA_964392255.1 uncultured Planctomycetaceae bacterium
ATTTCACGGCAAATCCGTATTGGTGCGTGCAAGCACGCACCCTACCAAGGTTTTCTGCTATGGCAAGAACCAAACGGCTTTAGGATATTCTAACCGACCGCTGACCGCTTGTAAGCTGACCGCTGATCGCTGACTGCCGACCGCTCAGATTCCCTATGTTGCTTCGTGTCTTTTGGCCCATTTTTCCTCGGCGGCGCTCTGGCGGCAGTAGTGCGGCAAAAGCGTCCATAGATCATCGCGGCGGCCGCGAGCGTAATCGCGGGCGGCCAGTTGTGCGATCATCGACGCCCGGGCGGGCCAGCATTCCGGAGCAAGCGAACGAACCCCAACCGGCAGCCGATCGCCCAGTTTGCGCAGAACAGGGCCGGTCGGCACGGCGTCGGGCGGCAGCCCCCCGAGCCAAACGTCGATATCTAAAAGCATTTCGGGGCCGGCCGGCGCGAACCAGCCGTCGGGGCATCGGGTGAAATGTCGGGCGGCGACCTGGCCTCGCTGGGCGTCGACGCCGACCGAGACGGCGGACACCTCCCGAGGCGCCGCCGCCGCGATGGCCTCGAGCGTATCGACGCCGAGCACTTCGGCGCCGACGGCATAGGCGAATACCTTGGCTGCGGTGATTCCGACCCGCAGACCTGTAAACGAACCCGGCCCCCGCGAAACAGCCACCAATTGCACCTCGGCTGCCCGCCACCCGACGCGATCCAACAGGGCGCCGATCGCCGGGGCGAGCGACTGGGCGCTGCGTTGTTTGCGGTCTAAGTCCATTTCTGAAAACAGGTTGCCGTCAAGCATGACCGCCACGGAACCCAGCGTCTCGGTGGTTTCTAGAGCCAGAATTTTCATGTTTTCGACCCGATCCGCAGATTCAGACTCGATTAGCATGGCGGATTTGGCTGCATGCCACAAGAGGCGGGGTACAGTTAAAAATTATGCCAGTTTGACGAATATTCAGCGTAGGGTGCGTGCTTGCACGCACCATCTTATCGGGAATGCACCTGGCGACAGTCTGCCCTGAAAAGGTGCGTGCAAGCACGCACCCTACGGATTTTGCGCATCTTGACTAGAAATTAGTGCGCCACAAGAGGCGTCTCGACTTGACCGGCCCAAGATGCAACAATAGACTGGGAACTGGTTTAGTCTAGGCAATTTGCTCCTTCCTCGGCTTTGTCGGGCCGCTGGCCTCTGAGAGTCTACGAGCGTGAAACGAGCCCTAATCAGCGATATCCACAGCAATCTCGAAAGCCTTGAAGCGGTCTTGGCCGACATTCGAGCCCAAGGGGTCGACGAGGTTTTCTGCCTCGGCGACCTGGTCGGATACGGGCCGAACCCGCGCGAGGTGATCGACGAAGTGATGAAGTGCAAGGTTTGCCTGTTGGGCAACCACGATCAAGGCGCGCTGTTCGATCCCGAGGGGTTCAATTCGGGGGCCGAGCGTGCGATTTTCTGGACGCGCAGCCAACTGGAGAACGGCCTCGGTTCGCCCGCCGCCCGGCAGAAACGCTGGGACTTTTTGGGCGAACTGCCGCGCAGCCATATCGACGGCAATCGGTTGTTCGTCCACGGTTCGGCCCGCAACCCGCTGAACGAATACGTCTTTCCGGAAGACATCTACAACCGGCGGAAGCTGGAAAAGATTTTTGCGCTGGTGCCGCAGTATGCGTTCCAGGGGCATACGCACGTGCCGGGTATTTTCACCGAAAACTGCAATTTTTTCAGCCCCGAGGAACTCGACAACGAATACCGGCTCGGGCCGGAGAAGGCGATGATCAACGTCGGCTCGGTGGGCCAGCCCCGCGACGGCAACCCGAAGGCGTGTTACGTCATTTTGGAAGACAATGTGGTGCGGTTCCGCCGCGTCGAGTATCCGCTGGAGCGGACCATCGCGAAGATTTACGAGATTCCGGAATTGGACAATTTTCTCGGCGACCGGCTTCGCGACGGGCGTTGAGCCGTGGAATTGAGGAAAACCATCAAGACCGCAGGCAAACGCAGGTAGACGCAGGTTCGAGCAGCGCGCGTCGCGGCTCGGTTTGCCCTTGATCCGCGTCGATCCGCGTGCGTCTGCGGTTCTTTATTGAGCAAAAACTATGGAACGACGGCTAGTTACATTTTTCATACTTGCGTTTTTGATTTTAAGCAGTTGGTCGTGGTTTTTCCCGCCGCAGCGTCCGAAACCGCCGAAAGACCATGCGGCCGCCGTCGCAAAGGCAAAACCACCCGGCGACCAAAAGGAACCGGCAGCGGTCGAGAAGCCGTCGGCCGAAAAACCCGCCACCGAATCCGCCGCTAAACCGCAACCGGCCGCAATGGCAGCGGCAATCTCGCCGGAGCCCGAGACGCCGGAGCAATGGATTACGCTCGGCTCGGCCGATCCCAAGGACCCATACCGGATGTTGGTCACGTTGACCAACCGCGGCGCGGCGTTGCAGCGGATCGAGCTTAACAGCCCACGCTATTGCGACGTCGACGACCGCCGTGGATACCTGGGCCATCTGGTCGCGGACGAAACGTCGCACGACGGAAAGTGCGTGGTGCAAGTCGTGGGGCCCGGCACGCCCGCGGCCGAGGCGGGCATCCGCCCCGGCGACGTGATCAAAAGCGTTCGCGGCAAGGCCGTCAGCAACCGCCGATCGCTCGACGCGGCGTTGAACAAGACGCGGCCGAAGCAAAAAATCGAAATCGTCGTCGTTCGCGACGGCAAGGAAATGTCGCTTTCGGCCGTGCTGCGCCGACGGCCGTTGGAGGTGGTCCAGCCCGAGAGCGATGCCCCGCTTTCGATGCTCTTGACGTTGCAACAATTCGGCGACGAAAAGATCGCCGTCGCGCCGCCGACCGACGAGGCCGCAACTCGCGTTCAGGACGAATCGGAGACGGACGCGGCGGTGCGGAAAGAAAATCTGTACAACGAATTCCTGCGTCGCGAGCTCGACGGCGTGAAGCTTCGGACCGCCAACTGGCGCATTGCGTCGGCCGATCAAACCCAGGTGCAATTTCGCCGCACGCTGCCCGAGAAAGGCCTGGAAATCACGAAGACCTATCGGCTGGCCAATGTGCCCGAAAAGGCATTGGCCGACGCAAGCTTTCCGGCGTATCACCTCGAGTTCGAGGTCGAGATTCGCAACATCGGGGCCGAGGCCTGCAAGGCGGCTTATCGGCTGGACGGGCCCAACGGGCTGCCGACCGAGGGCAGTTGGTACGCGACGCGCGTGACCCGTACAGGCGGATCGGGAGTTCGCGATCTGGTGATTTCGTTGGGCAACGTATCGCAAACGGTCGGCGCGATGAGCGTGGCTTCGGGCAAGATTCCGCCGCCTTGGCCCGACAAGCCTGACCGGCCGTTACGCTATATCGGCGTCGACGCCCAGTATTTTTCGGCGGTGTTGTTGCCCCGGCGCGGCGGCGAAGACGGCGCGTGGTTCGACGCGATGCTGCCGATTCGCGTCGGCAAGTTCAATTCGCGATACCCCAATCTCGCCAATACTTCGTGCCGGTTGATCGGCGCGGTTTCCGAGCTTGAGCCGGGCGACGCGATCGTCAACCAGTTCAAGCTTTTCGCCGGCCCGAAGAAGGCGGCGATTCTGGAAAACAAGGAATACGGCCTCGGCGACTTGATTTATTTCGGCTGGCCGATTTTTGCCTTATTCGCCGTGCCGCTGACGGCGATCCTGCACAGCTTCTACTCGGTCGTGCCCAACTACGGCATCGCCATCGTTCTGCTGACCGTTTTTGTGCGCGGGCTGATGTTTCCGATCAGCCGGAAGCAAGCCCTGAGCATGAAGAAGATGCAGGAGTTGCAGCCCGAGATCAAAAAGATTCAGGAAAAGTTCAAAAGCAACGTCGAAGCCCGCACCAAGGCCCAGCAGGAGCTGTTCCGCAAGCACAATTACAACCCGCTGAGCGGCTGTCTGCCGATGTTCATACAGCTTCCCGTTTTCATGGGACTGTACCGGGCGTTGATGGTGGCCATCGAGCTGCGCGACGCGCCGCTGATCAACCACTCGATTCGCTGGTGCTCGAACCTTTCGGCCCCCGACATGCTGTTTAATTGGACGCCTTTGATGCCGGAATACATCAGCAGCGGGATGAACGGAGTATTCAGCCTTGGGCCGTTCTTCAACGTGCTGCCCGTAGTTTCGGTCATCCTCATCATCGCGCAGCAGAAGATGTTTATGCCTCCGGCGACCGACGAGCAGACGGCCATGCAGCAGAAGGTCATGCAGTACATGATGGTTTTCATGGGCGTGATGTTCTTCAAGGTGGCCAGCGGTCTGTGCATTTATTTTATCGTGCAGAGCCTGTTGGCCTTTGTCGAGCGGAAGTTCCTGCCGAAGGCCGTTCCGGTTGCCGCCGCGCCCGAAACCCGGGCCGACGCCAAAGCCCGCGAGCGGCAAACCGCAAAGGGAAAAGGATGACGGAGGAAGGATAAGGGATGAATGTCGCCCATCTGCCTTCATCCTTCATCCTTCATCCTTCCCATGTATCCCCTGGACGACACTATCGCCGCCATCGCGTCGCCGCCGGGGGGCGCGGCACGCGGCATCGTGCGCATCAGCGGCCCGGGGGCCGTCGATTGCCTGATGCTGCACTTTCGGCCGCAGAACGACCATGCGGAGTCGGCGCCGGCGGAATGTTTGCCGCGTCCCCTCGCCCTGGTCGGCTTGCTCCAATTGCCCGATTTACACGCGCCGCTGCCTTGCGACGTCTACGTTTGGCCCGGCGGCCGCAGTTACACCGGGCAGGCGGTGGTTGAAATCCATACGCTGGGCTCGCCGCCGCTGCTGCAAATGGTTCTGCGTGCGATTTGCGCCGCGGGCGCTCGGCCGGCAGGGCCCGGCGAGTTCACGCTGCGAGCCTTTCTGGCCAGCCGGATCGATCTAACTCAGGCCGAAGCCGTGCTGGGCGTGATCGACGCCGGCGACGCCAAAGAATTGCATGCGTCGCTCGACCAGTTGGCCGGCGGACTCGCCCGACCGCTGCACCGACTCCGCGACGCGCTGTTGAATTTGTTGGCGGAAGTCGAGGCGGGGCTCGACTTCGCCGACGAACAATTGGAGTTCATCACTCGCGAGGAATTGTGCCAACGGCTGGCCGAGGCCGAAACCGACGCGGCCGCCATCGCTCGGCGGACGGCCGCCCGCGGAGACGCGACCGACGCGGTGCGGGCGGTGTTGGTCGGCCGGCCGAATGTCGGCAAAAGCAGCCTCTATAACGCGCTGGCCGGCGAACATGCCGCCCTGGTCTCGGAACATCCCGGAACAACTCGCGACTATCTAGTCGCTGAAATCGACTTCGACGGCGTAAAATGCCGGCTAATCGACACAGCGGGAGCAAACGCAGTGGAGAGGGGAGAGTGGAGAGGGGAGAGGGGAGAGGGGAGAGGGGAATGTTTAGCCGCCGCGTCTACGCGGCGAACGCAGATGAACAGCGCCACGACCGTCGAGAACGACGCTGACGCATCCGCACAAAAGGCCGCGTTTCGACAACGTCGCGAGGCCCATTTCGAATTGCTTTGCATCGACTCTACGCGCCCGCTGGACGATTGGGAACGCGCTCAACTGACCGACTCGCCTCGCGACGGGCAAATCGTCGTTCTGACGAAGTGCGACGTTCCTCGGCAGTCTGATTGCCAGCAGCCGGCCATTGAAACCAGCGCTCAAACGGGATTCGGAATCGAATTGCTGCGTCGGGAACTGCGGCGGCAAGCGTTCATGCTGCGCGGCGGCGGCGACGTGGTGGCGACAACGGCCGTCCGATGCGCCGATGCGTTGCGGCTGGCCTGCCAAGGCCTCGGCGAGGCCCGGCGAGCGGCGGCCGCGTGCCGGAATGAGCTGGCTGCCGCCGAAATCCGCGCGGCCCTCGAAGAACTCGGCAAGGTGGCCGGCGCCGTTTACACGGAAGACGTACTCGACCGCGTTTTCAGCCGCTTTTGCATTGGAAAATAGCCGCCGAGCGCACGAAACGCACCCTGCAAACGACCAAACATTCACGGCAAACAAGTTCGCCGGCTAAACAAAACACACGGGTCGGGAGTTTTTCCCGTGTGGCAAAAATAACGCGGCTATTGAGGATCAGATCATCAATGTCGTATAGCGATAGCTGGTGATTTAACCGTGCGGCATCCGATCTTACGACAAGCGAAGATCAAGTACGCCCGAAGGGATTCGAACCCCTAACCCTCGGTTCCGAAGACCGATGCTCTATCCAGTTGAGCTACGGGCGCATGTGCGTCTTTCTCGACAAATACGCCGAAGGAGCTTGTCGAGACTACCTGTAACCGTTCACGGGTCGGGCATACACGGGGTTGGAAAACGAGTCAAGACCAGC